>JAJRQD010000153.1 GCA_024280435.1 archaeon
CCATGGCAGAGACAGTTCGTGCATATACTGGAAAACAGACAGTGATTTTTCAGGATGTAGTATTCAGATCTCCGGTAAAACTGGCAAGAGATAATGATCTTGAGATCACCACTGAGTTGAGAAATTATGGTGATCTGTTTGATATGAAGTTGAAATCCAAGTTTCTAGGACCTGATGGTAAGCAACTTGGAGATTTGAGAGAGCATTTTGAGGCTAAGATAATTACTGGTGAAAGAATACCGGGATACTATTCTCCCGTACAGGTGGATAGTAAACTGATGGAGAAGACAGATATATACAAGATATTTTTCCATGGCCCCAGCTATCAGGTACTCTCATCACTCAACAAACTAAGTAACAGTACTGCAGTCGCAAGCTTTGCCAAACCAAGAAAGACAATGTTTGGTAAGAGAATATCAATGGAGATAAACCCACTGAATATAGAGGCTGCATTTCAAGCTGCGGGACTTCATCTATTACTAACAAGAAAGAGAATGGGACTTCCATCGGCTATCAGATCAATTCAACTGTTCAAAGAGGATAAACCTTTGAGATACCTGAAAGTGTATCATCTGCAATCAAATGATACTCACTCTCTGTATGATGTATTACTGTTAAATGAGGATAATATATGTATTGCACAGATCAATGGATATGAGATGGTACATACAGGTTCTGTGAAGGTACCCCAAATAGAAATTGATGAGGATGACATAATTGCTGTCGTTAGAAATATGATTGGTAATCTAGAACCGGAGATCTTCACCACAGAGATTGTTGATGAAATATCTGAGGAGTTCATTGATAAATTTCTGAATAAATCTGAGAAATCAAGGTACAACAGTATCAAAGTAAGCAAGAAACGTTCTGAATGGCTTGCAGGTAGAATATCAGCCAAATCAGCATTATCTTACCAATTAAAAATACCTGTGAATAATATCGAGATATTCAAGGATGATAACAAGTCTCCCTATACTATTTTTGATAATCAGATCCAGCATGTATCAATCTCTCATTCCAATGGAATTGCAATTGCAATATATGGTGAGAGGGCAGTGGATGTGGAGAGAGTAGTAAATAGGAACAAATCCTTTGTCAAGCAGATGTTCTCAGAGGATGAGAGGGCATCACTCAAACTGGATACTGATATTCAGATAACAAAATACTGGAGTATCAAGGAGGCACATCTCAAAAGAATGAGAATAGGTTTGAAAACAGATGTGCGTTCTGTGAATGTAAAGGATATAGACAGAGAGAATGCATTGGTTGAATCAGAACAGGGAACAAGCCTGTGTCATGTGAAATTCAATAAAGATTGGATTGTTACAATAGCAGATAAGAATAAATAGTATATTGATATAAAAATACCCGAGTTTTGCAATTTATTCTTTCATAAAAATTATAATTAGATGAGTTATTATTCATTACAATATTCAGATAGTTCACATTTTTTAAATAATTTATCTGCGATCTCCAAATAACATCAACAGAATTCTCAATATGTATTTGAATATAAGTAAAATATCCCAGTATAGGTTCCAAGCCATCTTGGATGGAGACCTGAACCCTCTCTGCATTAATCTGTTCATATCATAATACAGATAGTATGAGAACAGAATTGCACCGAAGAATGAGAATATCAGATAGAATAATCCTCCAAAGCTGACAAACAGACCAATAATAATCAAAGCTATGAATATCAATGAGAATGGTCTTAGTTTGTTATTCATTGCTACCAGATCTACATGAGTATTTGCTGCTTTATTATAGGAATAACCAACAATTAATGCAGTCAATCCAAATGTGTAGATTATAATGTGCAATCCATTTGTGAACCCTGCAATAATGAACTGAAATGAGAAACCTAACAGTACTGCTGAACTTGCCACAAACAGATAATATAACTTCTCAATAGTTCCCTCTTTCTTGGCAAAGAAATATCCTATAATTGCTATGATCTCACCTACAAATGCAAGTATTGCAAATATTGGATTGGTATTCATCAGTACCACACCAATTGATATTGCGGTTGCTGTTAACAGGCCCAAGTACAATTTCTCAAGTACAAGTGTCTGTATTGAATCTCTATTGAATTGTTGATATCTTGGTTGTTGTGCATAATAGTATGACATAATATTTTATCGTCATGCAATATTATTAAATACAATTATTATTGTGATAAAAAAAAATATATTTGCTATCATTTTTTCACAATTTTTAGATATTTATGGTCAATAGAGAGATGCTACTATAAAAAAAAATGTATAATGATAAAATATACGTGTCAATCATCTTATACTTGTCAATCATAGTGTTTGTACATACAAATTTCAAGTTGTGAATTCACACGCTTTGCTGAGATCACCACTACTCCATTGAATGTACATTCTCTTTTCCTCATTACACTTAAGCATGAATTAAATTGCAATAAAATCAGTACTCATTGTTTACAATTGGGACAGACTGCTTTGATTTTTAACCACTCTCTGATGTGTCTGTAATGAAAATATCTCTCACAGCTATCACATGCCTCCACAATATCATCATCATCCATCACTCTTCTGCAGATCAGACATTTATAATTCGGATCTGAAATTCCAGTTTCCTTCCACAATGGCAGTTTGTTCAATGCAGTATGACCTACTTTTTTTATCTTTCCAACTTTTTTCTTCTTCATGAAATCATCGAATAATTCATCAAAGTCGTCATCTTGCATAAAAATCCTCTAATTAGAATTTGATCAAACGATATTTTAAATCAATCCTATGTTATGAATAAAATTGATAAATTTATAGACATACTCATTTATTTCAAGAGGTTCATTGCAATTCTAAACTATGTAATCAATACAAAGCATTATCTCTGAAAAATTATAGATAATTATATTTTTAAACTTCTAGAAGTTGCCAAATTAAGAATTGATACTGATTAAATTTTTAAGAGTGATATATACTCGATATAATTGTATATGAAATTAAATATAAGAAATAAAATTCTCATCACATTCCTTGGTGCACTGTTAATCGGTATACTTGTACTTACAATTGTGAATTCAATTCAAATACTGAATTTCACAAATACAAGTTCTGATATAACATACAATGCAATGAATGAAGAAGAATTATCAAATCTTGATAGAATTGCTCAGGATAAGGCACTCCTATTCAGAGAATATCTAAGGGCCATGGTGACAGACATCACCAGCTCTTATGACTTTGCAAGTGAACTATTCACCGGACAGATAGTAATAGATCCAGTAGAATCATACTGGGCAGATAGTGCAGTAGATTCAAGAACCTTACCAAGCTCTCCAGCTGATGAGGTATCTGATTATCATGATGGCTTTGGCTTTGCATCCTGGGCATATTCCACTATATATATTCCAGGGATTGATAATTCCGCAGAGTATAATTCAATCAATCAAGAACTGAAAGATCTGATCGCATTATCCTCTGGTATGGAGTATATATTCAAATCAATGCACGCATCCAATCCGGATTATATCTGGATATATATGGGCTTTGAGAATTCTGGATTATTCAGACAATTACCATACAATGATCTTTCATGGGCAAGAGAGGATAATACTGATTTCACAGAAAGTCTATGGTATACATCTGCTGTTGCAAAGGATGGACTGAGCATAATTCTTGATGATGATCCCGACAGTGGACTGGTGATCACAGCATCATTTCCCGTGAAAGATTCAAATAATAATCTTGTGGGTGTGGTGGGGGTTGATCTACCCATTGATACGGTGGCAGATGCAATCATCAGAGATAGTGTACTTGAGAATGGCTATCCATATATGACTGACAAACAGGGTAATGCATTGATTCATCCAAAACTGGTGGATGATGCATCTCTTTTTGGATTGAATATCCGAGATATTGAATTCTCAGATAGTTCTGAAGGTAGTTCCTATCAAACAGTGGTGAATACTCTTGTATCAAAAGAGAATGGACAATCATCATTCATAAAGAATGGTGAGAAATGGTATATCTCCTATGCAGATGTGGGCTATGAATTCTCAATGTTTGTGGTGGTACCAGAGAATGACATTCTTGCACCTGCAGAAGCTATCAGAGAAACTATTCTATCCATATTCAAATCCAATCTAATCTCATTCTTGATGATTATAATTGCAATAAGTGCAGTTATCAGCTACATAACAGGTAAAGCATCTAAGAAAATAGTTGCTCCAATAAATGAATTGACACAGGTAACTCAGGAGATTACAAAGGGCAATCTCAGACGTGATCTACAGGGAAATGATGCAGGTTCACAGGAATTGAATATGCTATACAATACGTTCAGTGGTTTGATCACAGCACTTAGATTTGGCAATCAAGATTACTATGCAGGAGATATTAACCGTGCAATGAAAAATTACAAGTCCGCATTGGAATTATTCACCACTCTGAAGAATGAGAAGGGAATAGGTATCTCTCTGAATAATATTGCCAATATCTACAAGGCAAGAGGTGAGCTGAAGGATGCAAACAAATACTACCGTGATTCCATTGTTATTGCAGAGAATTTGCTTGAGAATGCAGATGATAAGGATAAAATAGATCTGATAGTCTCTCTTGCATCACGCTACAATAATATAGGGCTACTCTACAAAGATATAGAGAAATTTGATCGTGCAGAAGAATATATGAACAAAGCACTTGAACTTGATAGACAGGTGGACAATGCAAGAGGCTTTGCCACCAGATATGGTAATCTAGGTCTTATCTATCTTGCACAGAATAGAGTGAAAGATGCTAAGAATGCATTTGATGATGCATACTCGATTGCAGAGGCAAAGAACAATCCACGTGCAATTGCATATTCCACAATGAATTATGGTGTGTATAATCGTGCAATTGGAAATCTAGACGAGGCTGTTGAATATTTCCTGAAGGCAGTAGAGCTTGCAGAAGATATTGATATCAGAGTGGTAAGCTCATCACTGCGAAATGTACAGGAGATATTTGAAGAGCAGGGTAAGACTGAGATGGCTGAGAAGATCAAGAATGATCTCAAGTCAAAAGCAGGTAGTGGTAGAATGAAAGAAGTGGCATTTGTACTGGATTATTCCGGCTCTATGACTGGTAAGAGAATTAAAAATGCAACAAGAGGCATCAATAATATATTCAAACAACAGATAAATGAGAATGATATTGTCAGTCTGGTAATATTCAATTCCAACTATGAAGAGATAATCAAACCCACACCTAAGGTCAAGAACACCCGTGATTTCATTCTGACAGTGGATTCTCTTATCAGACCATATGGTGCAACTGCATTCTATGATGCACTGGGATATGCATTCCAGGATATTGTATCAAGCTCAGATGGTCAGATAGAATCATGGATCATTGCACTGACAGATGGAGATGATAATTCCAGCAGATATTTCAATCCTGACAGGATAATCGATCTTGCCAGAAACTCAATTGGTGTAAACCTTGTTATAATTGGAGTGGGTAGATTGAGATACAGGGATAAATTTATCGAGATGTGCAGTAGCACTGATAAGGGAACATATATTGATGTATCTGATGGAGTGGCAGATGCAATTACAACAGCATTTGAGGAGGTTAGTTCAATGTTGAGTGAGATAGAGGTAGAGGGTTTTGTACCCGATGAGAACTGAGGAGGAAATGATATGAAATTTACAGATCTAAACATGAAAACACAGATTATGGTCAGCTTTGCAGCAATTACCACAATCTCTTTGTTAATAATAACAGTGATATCTATCAACAATGTTGGTGTTATTGGAAATTCAATAAATGAAGAATCAACTGATGCATTAGAATCACAGATCATTACCAACATGAAGCTATCATCATCTGAGAATGCAGCAATTATTCAGAATAAATTCCAGAATGCAGAGGCATCTGTTGCTAGAATTGTGAAGGCAACGGAATCTATATTCTCCGGTGACTATATATTCAATAATGTCACTAGTTATCGGGATAATGAGACAGAAAGCATACCAGATGCTGCTCTTAACATAGATTATGGTGAGGTGATCTCTCCGAGTACATCAACATACTATATACCCGCTTCAGTGGGTGCAGTAACTGCTGATATCAATTCCACAGTAAACAGATCCGCACATATGGATAGACTACTCTCAAGCATCTGGGATGAGAATCCAGAATATGTATGGCTGTATATATCATTCAATGATGGGGTATTCAGGAACTTTCCCGGTGCTCATGTGGATAGTGATGGATTATATACCCCAACACAGGAAGAATGGCATACAGATGCAGTTACCCAGAGAGGTGAGCTTACCTATTCAGAACCATATTTTGATATAACTCAGGGTCTGGTGGTATCTCTGACACAGGCGGTGTATGTGAATAACAATGTTATTGCAGTGGTAGGGCTTGATTTCAAGACTAAGACGATTCAGGAGAAGGTACTGGATGTTAATTTTCTAGACAGTGGATATGCATCTCTGATGCAATCAAATGACTATACTCTGATTGCACATCATGAATGGATAGATCAGAATGAGGATGATCCCATTCCATTACTTACAGATATAGAGGTAAATAATGATGGAAAATCCGTTTTCTCTGCAGAAGATCTGTCAAGAATGGTATCCGGTGATACAGATGTGATGAACTACACCCGGGATGGAGATAGTTATTTTCTATCATACTCTCCTGTATATGAGCGAGATGGAGATGCACTCTACACATTTCTGATTTCAGTACCCTCTGATGAGGTGATTGCCGCTGTGAATGAGATAGATAACAAGATCTCATCCGCCCAGAATATAGTGAATACCTCCACAATATTACTAAGTCTGATAACAATCGCAGTGGTATTATTTGTCGGTCTGTGGATATCTAATTCCATAACAAAACCAATCTCGAGATTGACCTTGATTGCAAAACAGCTTACGCAGAATATCACCAAGAAAGATATTTTCGAGGGAATAGATCTAAGTTCTGATGAGATCAATCAGGATGATGAGGTTGGACAGTTGGCAAGATCATTCACAGACATGGTAGGCTATCTTAGAACAGAACAGACCAAGAAAAAAGGTGCAAAATAACAAACATTTACTGATAATTCTTACTAGACAATCTATCAATTAATATTATACAATACAATAACTACATTAAATGACATGGACTATTGAAGATTCCAAAAAAGTATATGGCATAAATAACAGTGATCTACATTTTCTAGATATAGATGATACAGGGGAACTTCAATTGATAATCAAAGGAAATAAAATCGGTTTCAATAGCATACTAAAGAAACTTGAGAGTATGAATATAAATAATTCATTCACACTTAGAATACCCCAACTGATCAATTATCAGGTGGAGAAGATACAGAATACATTCATGTCATTGATAAAAAAATATGAGTATCGGGGTAGGTTCAAACCACTGTACCCGATAAAAGTCAATCAACAGAAACTAGAAGTACATACAGTAGTCAACTCCAGTAATTACTATGGATTGGAGGCTGGAACCAAATCAGAGTTTCTATTACTATTGAAAATATTTCAAAGTCAGCAACATCGACTGATCATGTGTAATGGAGTAAAAGACAGAGAATACATGGCAATGATCAGAGATGCAGTAAATGATGGCTATGCAGTGTATGTATCAATTGAGAGTATTACAGAGGCAGAACTGGTGTATGAGATAGTTCCATATGATAAACTCAATCTTCTACTGAGAATAAAACCATATGTGGATGTAAAAGGATACTGGGGATCATCTGCAAGCAGGAATTCCAAATTTGGACTGGCAATTCATGATCTGCTCAGTGTGCTTGAGTATATAGTGATTAATAATTTCTCTGATAGATTAATTGGTATCCATGCACATCCCGGATCTCAGATAGAAGATATTAATGATCTAAAGAAATATATCAGATTTATGATTGATATTTTTAAAGAAATTATGAATAGAGGTTTCTCACAGCTGAGAATAATTGATTTTGGAGGAGGCCTACCAGTGGACTATCATTCTGATGATCTTAAAGATCCGGTCATGCATTATGCAGAGGCGATCTTTCAATGTATTCTGAATAGCAATCTTGATAAACATCCAAATATAATGATTGAATCCGGTAGGGCAGTGACTGCATTATCTTCGATGGTGGTAGTGGAGCCAATAGAAGCACACAGCATATTCCCAGAAAGACCTGCAATTGAGATTGAATATGCAATTGATCTTATTGATAGAATTGATAAATGTAACAGTATCAAGGAATTATCACAAATATATCAAGATTGGAGTGAATACAGTAGTGAGGAGTTCAGCTTTGATAATCTAGTATCTGTGGAGTACTATTCTGGAATAATCAAGAATAAAATCAGATATAGTTTGATGAACTACACAGATTGGTATGAATTTGATAATCTTGAGCCTCTGTTGTATTCAAATGTATATCTGTATGGTAATTTCTCAGTATTCAACTCAGCTGCTGATGCAGTAGTGGTGGATCAGTATTTTCCACTGTTCCCCGTGATCAATCTGCATCTTCAACCCGAATCTATTGTTCGACTGGTGGATATAAGCTGTGATTCAGATGGAGAGATCTCTATGTTCAAAACTAAACACAGTGATAAACCATTATTCAGCAAGGATAATTATCCACTGACATCTGACAGTAATATATTTCTGAAAGGCTTCCCAGTTGGTAAATTATCAGAACTTGATAAAACACATATTGTGATACCACTTGTAGGTGCATATCAGGATATTATAGAGGCAAATCATAATCTGATAGGAGATCTTGCTGATGTGATGATTATATATGATGATGGATGGAAGATAACACTGCATCAAGCAGCTCAGAGCATAGAGGATATTGTTAAGGAACTTGGATACACACTTGCAATCGATGCAGATCCATATGTCAATTTCTAATCTTGTATTTTTTATCGACCACGGAAAAATATCATTTCAATTTTTATGGAAAATATATTTATGGAAACAATAATCTAGTTTCCTATACTTGGGATTGAAACAAACAGACACAATTTAAAAAAAGAATTTATACAAAAGTCTCATTGAATAGTTTCCTTGAAATCAAAAATTAACTCATCAGTTTAATCATCGATCTGCATAATTCAACCATGAAATCATAATCTAATTCTGTATCAGTCTCCATATGATAATGTGGATTCCTATAGTTTGCAGTATCTGTGATCATAATCGCAGCGATATTATCATCCCAGAATACAGAATGATCTGATCTTCTTGTATCCGGTATGCTTCTACCATTCATCGGTACTACAAATGGTAGATAGTATCCCTCTGAACTTGTTCTCATAATATTCTCTATTAAATACTGAGATGTCATATTTCCAATCAGTGCAATAAAATCTCCTTTATCTGGTTGAATTGGTACTCCTTTGGGCATCCTCTGCATATCTCCTGTATAGCCAACAGTCTCAAAATTAAGTACTGCCTCTATCTTGATTTCCTTATTCTTTATAAAATCATATAATTTTCTTGTTCCAAGAAAAGTGCCAATATCTTCTAAATGTTTATGCAGGTAATTTCTGAAATTATAATGTGTATCTCTATCTATCTCGGTCATATCTGACCATTCAAGCCCATTGCTCCATTTCTCAAATATCTTCCATAACCTGGGATCACTCTCCTCCCAATCCACCATGGCAAATGCAATATTCAATCTTGCTTCATTGAATGCGAAATAGAATACCAGAAAATCAAGCAATGCCATACCCGAGCCATTATCATCCACACCTGGACAATTTGGAACTGTATCATGGTGTGCCAGTAACAGTATACATGGCTTCTCTAAATCCCGTGGTGGTATCCACAGATTGATTCCCTTATTATTATAATGTGTAAGATCATGTAATTCTGCATTCTGCCCCCAAAGCTTCCATCTACGGATGATCCTTTTTGGTATCTCACGATGATTCACAGGTGCAGTGTACGGGTTTCTGTCTGTATTTATCTGTGATATGAATATTTCAAGATGTTTTCGGATTTCATGATCATCCATAAATTTTGGAAAATATGTTTGAATAAGGATTTACTGATATTGATCTGAACCAAAAATCATAATTTGGAATTTTATTCTGCGAATTTGATTAAATTATCAATTTATTCACAGATCATACCATATTTAAAGTACCACCTGCTTGAATGCAGATTATAGATGATTGAGTATATTGAGCTTATACTTGTTGACATTAATGGTAGATTGAGAGGAATGACAGTACCATACTTCAATCTGAAGATGATGATAAAAATCAATTCTTTAAATCGAACATTTTCTTATCATAGAAATCTTAATCTTCATTCATATATTTTTTAATATTTTTGTAGGTCTGTTGAAATAATAATACAACCAAACTAATATCAGTTGAATTAATTGTATTGAAATGGATGATATAATTATTGATAATATTTTATCATGATCTGATATGGAGTAATTGTAACTAAATAATGGTTTGCGAACAATACTCACAATTGATCCCAGAAATGAGAAAATTAAAGAACTACCAATTAAAAATAGTATTAACATCTTTTTATTAATTTCTATTATTGAGATGATATTATATTTTGTTTGTAATAATTCAAGTGTTTTATTAAAATTATCATCAAGTAAAAATAATTCAATTGTTATGAACGCAAGTATTAAACCAAGTATTATCTGAATTATAGTAATTTGAAGGTAGGTGATTGTATAGCTATAATTTCCAATCTTATATATTTGGAAATTTGATCTTGAGATATTTAAATTGGTTGAAATAACTTCTGTTAATTTTTCTGAAGTTGTGCTTACTGATGGTTTCAAATAAATATCAAACTGATTTGTAAGTAACACTATATTCTCAGAATTAATTCCTAAAGAGTAAATAAAATCAAAAGAGGTTACAATATTTGACAGAATATAATTAGTATTCATGGAGGAGGTAGTTTTTACTTGATCTGATTTAACTTTGTAAGAATTGTCCAATAAACTGATTGATATATTTTCCTTGAAATCAATTTGATTCACGAATATATCATTTATATAGATACTGTCATTTGAAAACATCTCATTTTCTTCAAATGAAATTAATTCAGTATTATTTACAATTGAGATAGAAGTCTCTGTTGAGAATTCGTCAATAGAAAATAATGTGTTGAATGTGTATATTACTAATGCTGATTTAATACTAGGTAATGAGTCAATTATACCTAACTTATCAATAAACTCTGTTTTGTATGTATCATTATAAATTATAGATGTATTTTCTATATCATAATTATCGGGATCAAAATAACTGACTGACATTCTATAAATATTTGTACTGTCTACTGAATAATCCAGTTGGTTATAGATTATTGTATTTGATAGACTTATTGAGAAAATAAATACAATAATGATTAAAATCATAAAATTTAAGCTATTTCTCTTAATATTTTTTGCATAAATGGTTTTAATACCAATATTTGATTTTTTACTAATTATCTTGATCAATACTTTAACCATAACAGTTGATGTTGTAAGTGTCAAGAAATACACAAAATAAGGTAAGTGACCCAATTGATATCCACTTTTTGTATCAATTAAGAATAACGTGAAATCGATAATAAATAGTAAGAAATAGAGAATTGATATAACTGATAATATTTTATTTATATTTTTTACATAGTCTAATGTTGTTTTGCTTTTAATACCTCTTATTTCATGAATTATGGATGTATAAAACTTGTATGCAATGTAGGTTGTAAAAATAAATTGAGTAATTATCGCAGGATAAAATAATAGTGATATAGTTTTAAAATCAGGATCGAATAAAATTGTTTTAAGCATCAAAGAAAATGATATTTGTAAAATAAAAGGAAGTAAAACATTTTTATTCCATATTTTAGAAAAAACTGATACTGAATTTAACCCTCGGTAATATAGTAACCTGTAATAATCTCGTTTCAATTTAAGTTCCTTATTAAAAGTAGTTGCAATTATGAATTGTATTAATAATAGAATAGGAAAGACTAGTTTAATTATTTCTTCTATAAAACGATCCCATTTTCTTTTGCTCTCAATAATCTCCTCTAAAATTGGATATTTAAATTTAACAAATTCAACACTCTCATCTCCAAAAAAATCTAATAATTCCTTTTGGGTATTTTTTAGTAGTAGGTTGTATTCTTTTGATGATTTAATATTTGATATAATTAAATCTGTATAATAATAAGCTCTACTGTATTTCCATTCTGTTCCTATTTTTAATTGATCTATATGGTTAACTGAGTATATTCTGTGTGGCATATTATTGATACTTGTTATCAACAAAACATCACTTGATGTATCTTTTAACAAAATTTTGGGTAAATAGTATATTCTATCAAAATTATCCTCAAATGTTCTGTTCTCAGATGCTAAATTAATAGTAGACAATCCGATGGTGATATTTATTTTATTATTATCTTTGGTATAAATTTTGTATTCACTATCAGAATTAAATAAACTATACCATAGACTATTATCAACATACAAGATCTCAACAACAATATCTGTAAAATTTACCTTTTCAGAATGAGAGAAATAATAATATGATCTATTGTGATTGATTGATTTGATACTTTTAAGATTGTTATCCATGATATTAATCTCATCTGTAATATTGGCCTTACTATTAATCCAAACCTCTGATATTATAGATGGATTTGTACTATCCACCATTTTTATTCTGACTAATTCAAAATCAGAGGGTGAAATTAATATCATAAATATCACAATAATTGAAAAAAAATAATGATTAATTATTAATTTCTGTTTTTCATGCACATTTTATTCTATCTAATATTTTTTATAATGTTTTTGTTCTATAATATAATAAACTCATATTTAATTTCCCATTTATTCTGTAATTATAACCTAATATATGCATTTCCATAGAAGTAATTTCCATTTGATGCATGAAATGATGATCCATATTCTGTACCAGTTCCGACTAAATCAATGTCAATGCATATGTCTGGAGCTACGGGATCGCTTTCCCAAGTACCGTCTCTTTCAACCACTCTATAACAAAAATCTTCACTTGATGTTAATTGTACATTCCATAATGTAATCTTTAAATCATCATCTAAGCGGCTTCTAGAATATGCAGGCCATCCCTCCTCAAGTTCATTAGCATACCATGTACCACCTGAAGAACTATCTGACACACCAGATTTCATCCATAAATTAGAATATAAAAAATTCCCTGGAGTTGTAGCAGCTTGTAGTTGCCATTCTTGTCTACCCCCTTCTAGAATAGTATGTATTCTCAATGAAGTGATTGTAATTGTCACGTCATATGTAGCTGCAGTTGTATTTATTGGAATCATAGAGTATCCTAACAATGACAATAGTAAAAGGAATACTAAAATTCTTTTTTTATTATGCATATAAAAACTTAAAAAAATACAATTAAATTTAAATTTATGCATTAAAATAATTTTATATGTAATTATATTATTCTAAATCAATTTTATTTTTAATATTTTTTCATTTTTTCTATTTTTTTTGTTATTATATGTTTTTATTATGCAATGGTTAATATATATTTATTGATTAAAATGTAATTGTTCACGTATTACCGTTAAATTGATACTGAGTTGTAAATTTTACCATGTCCAATAATTATAACGCATGATTTAAAATAGACTGTTTCAACTTGTCTAAAGTATATATCCAAATCCTATAAATTAAAAAATAAATTATTACTAAATTTTGAAAATATCTGAGAAATTTTGTCTATTATGAGGAAAACATACTTCAGATAGTTACAATACACTTTCAAAAATACTCAAATATATCGATTTTTTTTTGAACTCAAATATTAATTAATACAGTCTAATAATTAAATCATGATGAATATTTATTACGTTCAGAATAAAAATCAAATCTTGTCAACAACTGTTATAATTGCAACGATTGTGGCAATGTTTGCATTATTTGGAACAATACTTGAATTAGATACTCTGTTACTTATATTCAGATTATTTTTTGTACTTGTAATACTTGGGATAGCAATTTGGAATTACTTCAAATACAGGAATTCAATCCTGATCTATCTGATCATTGCGATCGCATCTTTATTATCCAGTGATTTTATCGGATATTTCCTGCAAATCGATGCAATAGCAGATCTTGATACACAATTTATGCTATCTCTTGCAGTAAACAATCTATTGGTGGTTCTATCATTATTTTTCTTTCTATTGTTTTTTGAAGCATTCAATTCTGACAATCTGATTAACAAGACCAATACTGTGCTATTGATTTTTGTTTCCTCTATATCAACATGACTTGTATTATCTGCATTTTTTGTCAAATCAAAATTGGATCTCACCCAGAATACTACTACACAGAATTCCAGAAATATTGCAAGTAGACTTTCATTTATTGATTATTCAATCTATTTCTTTATCGCAATATCAATTGTACTGATTACTGTATTGATAGTTCAGATACTTAGAACAATGAATATCAAGATCAATAATGCAGAGAATCCTAATCTGAAAAAACTGCTCAAACAGATGAGAATAGTATCTCTGCTGGTGATGATTGGCCCTCTAATACCATATATTGTGATGTATGTCCTGAATTCATATGAGAATATTAGTAGAGGATTGTTTGGCTCAAGTCTACTATCATCAGTTGGCCTTGGATTAATGATGTATCTCTATCAGAAAGGAGGTATATTTCTCCTGCAAAATGAATCACTTAGAAGGATTATTATCATAAATAATGCAGGTATTCCAGTATACAGCTATAAATTCAGAGAATTCAAAGACTCTTCTAATTTAATGGATAATGAGGATATTTGTACATACATAATTTTAAATTGTGATGTATGAGGGTCTGAAAGTGCCGTCAATAGATCACTGATGTATCTGTAAAACTAATTAATGATTTTGCTGTTTAACTAACCACCTCCTTAGTAAAATCCATTATAAGCATCATTTTCAATTGACGC
>JAJRQD010000154.1 GCA_024280435.1 archaeon
ATTTCGGGTATATTGGCATGTGAGATGAGATAACAGTATTCCTTATCTACTCTTATATTCTCAGTTGCCAGATTATATATTATCTCTCTTGATTTATCAATATTCCTGGTTTTGCTGTATGATCGGAGTAAACCATCTTCTATCTTTAATATGGGTTTGAAATTGAATAGTTTACCAAGGAAAAATCTTGGTCTTGTTATCCTTCCACTTCTGACAAGATTATCAAGTGTATCAAGAGATGTGTATCCAGTTGTATTATCACAGAATTCATTCAACTTTTCTATTATCGTGTTTATCCCCAATTCTCTATTGACAAGTTCTCTGCAATACATTATTGCTGCTAAATAGGGTACTGAAACTAACAGCGTATCAACAAGATGTATCTCAATATCAACCATCTCACTTGCAATTCTTGCAGAGTTAAGAGTACCAGATAGCTTACTAGATAAATGTACTGAGATAATTGTATCACAACCATTAGATTTCAATTTTTCATATGCTAGTTGTAATTGTTGTGGAGATGGTTGGCTAGTAGTTGGAAAATTAATTGCATTATCAATCTTGTTGTGAAAATCAGACATGGATGTTTTACTGAGATATATCTCCTCATCATCAATATATATGGGTGTTTCAACAACCTCCACATTCAATTTATCTGCCAATTCAAAAGTAATATCAGATGATGAATCACATACAATTCCTATTTTCATAACTTGATATAAAATTAGTTTATTATAAAGCTTCTCTAGTATATTGAGTTTCTCTCAATCCAGTTGGACTTATGTCTGTATGCAAAATAAGTCATAATTAAATTCAATAAAGCAGGTATGAAAAAAATCAGTATGGCGTTTCCCTGTGGATTTTCATCAATCTGTACATATGCTCCAGTAAGTATCAATGATATGGCTGCAATTGCACTCTCTGCCATGATAATAGTATCAAATAATCTTGGATCTTCTTCCTGTCTCATTGAAAATATCACAAATGGTAGTGTAATTAAAGCGGCTATTCCATGATAAAGTAATAATATAAGAGAACCAAGTATTGCCAATCCACCATCATTTATGATTGTAAAACCAAGTATTACTAACAGTGAAACAATAGCTCCAAAAATAACTGTCACGATTCTAAGTATGGTCATTAAAAAAAAATAATAATAAATATTTATGAACTTATTCCTTATTGATTTATTAATAGTTAAACAAAGTAATGATGTTTCTAGTATTATTCATTGCTAAGATCACCTGAAAATATAAATATATCAGTGAACCACAAAATGTAATTGAACAATTTGAGAAAGCTACTGATATATGAGAAACTATGCAATGATATTGCATTGGCAACTTATTTGATATTGAATTTCAGTAAATGCAAATTTAACACTATCTAAAGTTGCCTGGTATTGTACATTTTGTTGATCATCAAAAAATTATTTAAAATATAAAAAATAATGTCTCTGAATGGTCTGGTGGTGATTATTGGTCCTAGTTAAGGTGTTTGTATATTTTCAGAACAGAACCTTTTCAGATTGGTAATTTGTACCTGTTAAGTGTATTAAATGCAAGTTAAAGATTATTGAGACGTTCATATATCTCAAAAACTTTTTGTACAGTATTCAGTATCCAAAATAAAATTAACAAAATTGCTATTATTTGCCCCATAATATCCACTAATTTAAATTTTGTGGAATTTATTAATGAAATTCCTTTTCTGTTAATGATCACATTTCCAATGTAAACAGTTGCTAGAACTAGAATTGGTATTATATCTATTATAATTGTAGATACCTTGGTTTCTAATCCAACCAGTATCCCCAAACCAACATATGATATTATGTAAATAGAAACTCGTTTTAATCTACCCAAACCCATATCATCTGTATTATTAAACAGAGATTTGCTTCGATTTATTTCTGATTTTTTAATTTCTGAATTATTGTTCATATTGATCACCTAAATTCAAAAATTGTAAATCATTTATAAAATGATCTATATCCATCAAATTAGTTATAAAAGCAACAAGTGCAAATGATGATCGAATCGTAATTATAGATACTACAAATAGTTGCTTGGTTTGATTTTGTTTATCAACTCCATAACCTTTTTACTATTCATCTTTTAAATTTAAATATTGTATACAATCTTAATTGTTTTAATAACTGTTTCTGATACTGAATTATCATATGAATGATGATAGTTTCACAGTAACCCCGTGGGATGTCACTGGACCAGTGGATTATGCCAAATTAATCAAAAAATTTGGGACTGAGCCTATCACACCGGAATTATTGGAGCGAATAGAGAAACATACCGGACCACTTCATCATATGCTCAGACGAGGTATATTCTATACTCACAGGGATATGAACTGGTTGTTAGATGAGTATGAGAAGGGAAATAAATTCTATCTATATACTGGCAGAGGGCCTTCTGGTTCCATTCATCTGGGTCATGTAGTAACCTGGGAATTTGTTAAATGGCTACAAGAAGCATTTGATACCACATTGTTATTCCAGATCACAGATGATGAGAAGTTCCTGTTTAATCATAAATTCAAAACAACCAAAGAGACCTATGATCTGGCTATTGAGAATATACTGGATATAATTGCTATGGGATTTGATCACAATAAGACAAAGATAATGATTGATACCGATAATGCAAAGACACTGTACAATGCAGCTTTACCAATTGCCAAGAAAATCACTTTCTCAACGGTAAAATCCAGCTTTGGGTTCACTAATTCCAATAATCTTGGAGAGATATTCTATACATCAATACAAGCAGTACCTGCAATAATTGAGAGTGTATGGCAGAAAAAAAATGTACCATGTTTAATTCCACATGCAATTGATCAGGACCCTCATTTCAGAGTATCAAGAGATGTATTGCCAAAATTGGGATATTATAAACCTGCTAGCATACAGAATTCCTTCTTCCCAGGACTAACTGGAGAGGATGGAAAGATGAGTTCTTCTAAGGCGGATACCGCGATATACCTTACAGATACACCAAAGCAGGTGAAGAAGAAGATAAATAAATATGCATTCTCCGGAGGGCAGGCTACTTTGGAGGAACATAGGAAACTGGGTGGTAATCCCGATATTGATATCAGCTATCAATGGTTAAGACAGTTCTTTGAACCAAATGATGATAAACTGAAGAAAATAGAGGATGATTATCGCAGTGGTGCACTGCTTTCAGGCGAACTAAAGGCATATCTGATTGAAAAGGTCAATGCATATTTAAAAACACATCAAGAGAGAAAAGAGAAAGCACGTGATCAACTGGATAAATTTTTAATCAGTGATTAATTACGGATAATACCTAGAACCACCTGAAGGGCCTTCAAAAAAATTACTTATAACAATCTCATATGGTGAAAAACACATAAAAAAGAATTAACTTACTCAATCAATTTATTGATTGGTGAATATTTTAATAAATTATAAGTACTATTTTTTTTTATGATTGATCTCTTGTATTTGTAAAAATTATTTGAAAAGGGCAAATACAATGAGATCCTGGATCAATTACATGATATCGAAGATAATGATATAGATCTACATGTATACAAAGTTCGTGCATGTCGCATGATCGGAAAACTGGATCTTGGAATTGAGATTGCAAATAATATCCTACCACTTGCTCAGAATGATACTGATATATTGAAAATAAATCTGGAGATTGTATATATTCTCTGGTATAAAGGATCACATATTGATGCAGATGAAATTATGAAAAAATTAGAACCTATTATTGAGAGATATGATAAAACAGACGATATTGCCGTTTTAAAGTTAATTGGTACATATTATCATCTTTTGAACTCGATCAAATATATCTGGTTGACATATGTTGGTTCTCGAAAATATCTTCTAAGAGCGATAGAGATAAGGGAGAAAATAGGTGATCTGAAAAATCTGGCAATATCTTACAATAATCTCGGAGTATCATATAAATATACCAATGAGCCACAAAATGCAATTGAGCAATTTGAGAAAGCCATCCATATATATGAGAAACTATCCAACAATACTGATATTGCATTGGCTCTTGGCAATTTATTTGATGTGAATTGGAATATTGGAGATCACCAAAAAATAGTAACAATTATCTCTAGATTGGAAAAAATATGCAAAAAAAATCAAGATAATGATTTGATCTCACTGTACTATAATTATTATCAGGCATTCTATCTGAAAACAAAAAATAATTTCAGTGATTGGATAAAGGCAGAAAAATTATTACTTGGTATAGTTGAAGGTGATATAATACATCCACAGTACTTCACAAATTCGATATTCTTGCTGTGTGAGATGTATATTGAGGAGATGCGAGTAATGGATAATGTATCTATTCTAGAACAGATACATTCTTTGATAAACAAACTTCTCAATCATGCATTCTCACAGAACCAGATTGCAGATCTATTGCGAGCCAAAATATTGCAATCTCAATATTTAATTCTCATAGGCAAAGTTGAGGATGCTAAGAAATTACTATTGGAGATAAATAAAGAGGCAATTGATCATGGAGAGAAGCTACTCAGCAGTATTATTGATGTGGAGCTGGATAGAGTACTTGAACATGAGGACAATCTGACAGCTATGCAAAATGCACATGTATATGAGAAACTACGAATAATTAATTTTAAAGGTGTATTGCAGAGATTTATTGATAAGAAAGAAATAATCACAGAAGTAGATGAGCTTCCTATAATGATGTTGTTGATAAATAATTCTGGTGTTGAGATATTCTCAAAGATATTTGATGAAACAATTGATAAAAATGTATTATTACGATTTAATCATGCAATTAATAATTTCATCTACAATACAACAAAGGAAATTACTGGATATATCGAGAGAATGAATGTGGATAGTCATGTCATTACAGTTAAGAAATTTGAGCATTATTTCTTTGCATATGTATTCTATGGCAGATCTAATCTGGCAATTAAAAGAATTAACAGGATGTATTATGAATTAAATGAAGAATTATCTGAGATCACCTCCATGGAGAATATTATCGTTATAAAAGAGTATCAGCAGGAACTGTTCAGCATTGCAATTGGAAAAGTATTCGAGGATATTTTGATTTGATGTTTTATTTTTATTTAATTTGCAATTGCATTTACTTATTCAACTATTTTAAATAATCATTTTAACTTATAGTTTTATAATGAATTCTGATAATGCTTCAATTATTAAACTAATTGATAATGGTAAATATGATGAGGCATTAGATATAATTAAATCAAAAGATGAACAAGATGAGTTCTGCCGGCTATATTTGATCAGAATCAATCGACTACGTGGATATTTCTCAGATTCAATAAAAATGGCATTATCACTGATAAGTGAGGCTAAAATACCACAGATATATGTTGAGGCGAATATAGAATTGGCTTATAATTATTCACTCCAGGGTGATCAACACCGTGCAAATGAGTATATTGAATCTTTGAAAGATAGCATACAATCTCTTGAGCTAAGTAATGAATATGATGTCTTACGTATTGTCGCAACATATTACAATTTACTCTATATTATCCGTAGATTATGGGATAATTATGAACTATCTGAACAACGTCTGTTCAAATCAATAGAGATAAGAAAAAAAATAGGGGATATGAAAAATCTGGCAATATCATACAATAATCTGGTAGTGGAATATAAATACAGAATGAAGTTAGATAGATCTATCTTCTACTTCAAAGAGAGTATAAAAATAAATGAGCAATTGGGAAATAAATCCGGTTTGGCACTTTCTTTATCAAATCTGACTGATTTATATCACCATATTGATAATGATAAGTCTGAGATTATATTGGAAAAATTAAAAATACTTTACAAAGAATTACCTAATAACAAATTAATTGAGTTATACTACAAATATAACAAAGCTGTTCATTTAAAGAAGGGAAATACCTTCAAAAGTTTGTATGAAGCAGGATTAATATTCAAAACAATTGCAGATGCTCCTGTGATACAGATCCAACATCATATCAAAGTTATGTATCATTTATGTGAGATTTATCTTTTTGAGATGGCTGTAATGAATAGGGATCATAAACTGGATGATTTAAAAATTGTTATTAATAAATTGACTCTGTATGCAGAGGATCAGAAATCAATAACTCTTCAGATAGAATCTAATCTACTGCTAGCAATATATCATATCCTCAAAGATCAGATTGAAGAGGTTATCAGACTAAAAACAGTAATATCTGAATATATCGATCAGGTGAATGATCCCTTGAAAAAATCTATATTCACCTCAGAATATCAGATTATTTTCGATTGGGAAACGAATCTATTCTCGCCTACTATCAGTATCTCGAAGAAGTTATTTTATCTTGATATCAAGCTGTTGGTTCAGAATTTTATATTACCCGATACCAATTCAATTGTCAATAACGAGAGATCCATACTATTACTGATTATGAATGGCATTTCTGAGTTCTATTCTCATGAGTTCATAACTATATCTAAATACTTGATTGAGCAATTTCAATCCACAATAAAGAAGGTTGTAAAAGAGATATTACCAATTAAAAAACAATCTATTGATCGCTTGAAAATAGATGAGTATACAATACTAGTTAAAAAATTCAATGGCATTGTCTTCTCTTATATTTATACAGGCTCCTCTGCAAAAGCATTGAGGCGTTTAGATCAGCTTTATTTTGATTTGTATCCCACCATTGAGGAGATGCTTGTGAATAATGATTTCACCATGAATCACATCCGGAAAAAGCATATGAAAAACTCATTGGGATTAATATTCCGTGACCAACTAAAATGAAATATTTCAAAATTATTGATTGCCATTTCATCACAATTTAAGTGTGATATATTAATATAAACAATATGAATAAATTTCAGAATTATCTTGCAATTGAAGATCTTGGAGGTCCACACTTCCATCCAAGCAAGAATAAGATAGTATTCACATACAACTCATCTGGTGAATATCATATATATGAGACTGATATAAAAAAGGGTAATGCTAATTGGCCAATAAGACTTACATATAGTCAAAATAGATGTACCTCTGGTAAGTATCTGTCCGATGGTACTGTTGTATTCACCTCTGATGAAGGTGGTAATGAGAATTTCCAGATTGGATTAATTGATAAACGGGAACAGTATATGATCTCAGATGATCCAGATGCAAAATATAATATTAACATGCATAGCAGTGAATATTTATTCTATGCCAGTAATACAGATGACAAATCCAAATTCTGTATTTATAAGCATAAATTACCATTGCGAGAAAATTCACCTGTAAAGGTATTTACACCCGAAATTGGTACAGTATCCGTTTCTGCAATAAATGAGGATGAATCAACAATTATCATCAGCAATGCTAGATCAAATACACAGACTGAGCTGTACAGTGTGGATCTAAATACTCTTGAGTACAAACATCTGACTGCTGATTTCAGTCCTGCTGTGTGGATACCCGTTAGGCTGAAAAACAATGAGCTGATAGTGATCTGCAATTATAACAATGATTATAAAAGACCTGGGAAATTGAATCTGAATGATCTATCCTTCTCATCCTATGCTGAATTTGATGAGATGAGGGTGGAATTTGTCAGCTTCACATACTCTAAAAATGCAGATAATATCTATATGTTGATAAACAAAGATGGTTATTCCGAATTGATTGACTGTAATCTTGATGATAATGTATCATTCACTGTATTACAATTACCTAGGAAGGGAGTAATTGGTAGTGGAGATCAGAGAAGTTTCACTAGATCTATGAGTGTAAATCATGATAATTCAATGATCGCATTCAATTTCTCATCTCCATCCAGGCCATCAAATATATTCGTAATTGATGTGAAAGAGGGTGCAGGATGGCAGGTAACCAAATCAGCAGCTCCTGGTATATCCTCTTCCAATTTCTCAGATGCAACACTACACTCTTTTATCAGCTTTGATGGTATGAAAGTACCATATTTCATGTATTTACCAAAGACTGAAGTACCTGCCAATGGCTATCCAACAATAATCATGATACATGGAGG
>JAJRQD010000009.1 GCA_024280435.1 archaeon
ATAATCTTGCTGAAAGATTATTGAGAGATATAGTTTTACATCGAAAAATTAGAAGATTTGTTGCCAGTGAAAATGGTAAGAAAATTCTGATTAACCATGCTACAACATTCCAAACATGGAAATTAAAAAATATGAACCTATATGAAGAATTAATAAAATTACTGGAAAATTATGATGCTTCAGCAGCATAATTTACTAGGGGGGTAAATTTATACAACCTTTCTATATTTATCCCTTCTATAGTTGACATAATAGGTGGGTAAGTCTGATTCTTTCATAGAGTTAGAGTTCATCTATTAATTTATTCTATTTCATCCTATACTTATATGATTTGCGAAAACACAGTTCTTCAATTTAGTATCTTCAATAGGAGAGGGAAAACATTGAATTATATTCATAATGAGGATTGCCAGACCCTCAAACCAGGTTATATTATTTTACAAGAGGATTTTCCCTCATTGATTGAAAAGGTAAAATAACATCGTACTGAAGTTTCTAAAGTTGAAGCATCATATTGCTCAGGTTTCTACAGATTCTTTAAAAATATGTGCAGATAGGTGAACTAATTATATATAAATGGAATATAGATCTTGAGTTGAACCATTTTGAATATGAATATCAGTTTTCCAAGTTATTTGGATTTAGAAAATAAATATAAAGGTGAATTTCCAATTGACCCAGCTAATGCAGTGCTTGCTAATATCAATTGGCAAAAGTTGCTTTCAACATGTGATAAGGTAAAAGCCAATGATTTCTCTGAAATTCTTTCTCACATTTTAATTGCAATAGATATCAAATATCGCACTTTGATTGATAAACCAAAATTTACTATACTAGAGAACCCATATCTGAGAATAATTGATAAAAAAGAACTTAGGAATCTCCACACAGATGATGAATGGAGGAAATTTGGAAGTGGCTCAAGTTTTAGAGATGTATATAATATTAATAAAATGGAAGATCTCGAAGAAATGGGTGTGATATGTTTAAAAACTGAACCATATAGAGATAGTAAAACATGGAAATCTGCTTATCTAACTGAATTTGGTTTGATTACCGCATTCTTTTGCTACAAATATTCAGTTCTAACCAAGAATTGTGATCATTCTAAAATAAAAATTGACGAAAATTTGTTTTCCCATCTAAAAAATCAAGATGGAATTAAACGATTTCCTGGCTTACTACTAAACAGGATGGATGATATACTATTAATGGGAAGATTACTTTCAGAAAAACAGTTGAATAAAAATCCCATGGCTAATGTCTCCTCAATTTATGGAGAATCAGGGGCTGGGAAATCAACGTTTCTATCTTTATTAATGGAATTCCAAACACAGATATCTTGGAGTAAGAAGGCTAAAGTCATTGTTGTCAATTTAACTGATTTAATAGCTAGAGATCAAAAAAATAGATGGTTTATTCGAGAAATAGAAAATCTGTTAGATATCAATTCTGATTCAGAAACATTCAGTGATTTGATTGACTCAATATTAAAAATTAAAGAACCGATCTATCTATGTTTAGATCAATTTGATCATCTACTTGAGTATTCTAGATTTGATCATGCATTTATATACGAATTGTTTGAAGATTTCATTAATTTCTTTTCAAAGAAAACAAAAAGCAATCTGAAAATCTTGATATTTCATAATTCAAACGAACAATTAACCTCATATCTATCGGAAAACCATCCTAAGATAATCTTGCAAAGAGATATAATGTGTATTGATCCAATTCCTCTTGATAATATGAACATTTTTGTATTTGAGAATTTGTTGAGAGTGTTGGGTAAACACCTTACAAATTTCAAAAGTAATCAATTAAAAAAAATTATAACAAGTCTGAATAAACTTTCTAGCCGCATATTTACGTCATTATTCAAAAACCAAAATATTCCACCTTTTAATTTTGTTAGAATTGGAGATAAATTTATCTCACATATTGAGAAACTACCAGAAATTGATATCGAAATTAATCGTTTGAAATCACTAACAGACTATGAGTTTACATTTTTTGTTTCGAATGAGCTTTTCTCATTTGATAGTGATTTTAGGTACTTGAAAGATAATTATCCTTCAATATATAGTTATTTAGTTTTGAAATATAAAAAACAAACCAAGTATGATAGGAAACTGCTGAAATTCGATGAAATCAATATTAATAAGCAATCCAATGATGAAATCTCAAAATTTAAAAATAACAATTTGTATTCGGGTTTATTTATTATAGAAGAGGAGTATTTTGGGTTTAAACATGACATTATTCTTGAAGAATTTAAGAACAGCAACATTGAACTACCGATTGAGCTTCGAGAGTTCATCGAAAAAGTATCTACCATGAAAACCTTGATCACAAATATTTTAAGTCAAGGTATCCATTTAGATTTACCTCCAAATATAATTGCGTACATAGGTGAAAATCAAGACTATTTACAATCTATTGTTGAGAATATTGATATTATAAATTCACTAGATGAAATGGATATTTGTGAAATCTTGGTCTATCTTCTCCTTAGTAATTATGAGGTGAAAAGAAAATTGATACAAAATTTTGATGGAACATTATTAATTGATACAATAGAGAAGAGATTTGCTCACATTTTGTCATCATCAATGATTACACCTGATATCCTTGATAGACTTCAAAGATTTTCAATCAACATCTATCTCCATATAATGAAAGATAAATTTCCCAAAGAAATTCTCGCCAAATTAATTTCAATAATTCTGGAGTATAGCACTAACCAGATGAAATATGATTTATTTCTGGAGATTTTCAATAAAAATATTAAAATTGCAGGAAGTATAATTGATTGTTTTTTGGAAATCCTTGATATAGAATGGATTAAAGGTTTATATGACTATAGCAATCAACCTGCAAAACGATTAAATGATTATTATATCAATTACGAAGACAAATTCAACTCATCAATCAGGTTGTTATGGGTTAAGTTGTGGATAAAAACACTTTCTCATAAGGATACGTATAGCATCCACTATTACAGAAACCGAATTCAAAAGCTTCAAAGTGCTAATCTTACAGATGCAGATATCGTAAATCTTGTAAATGAAATCTTCTATACAATTGAAGAGGGCTCTTTCTTGGAATTTATATTGAAATTATCAAAGGACCTAACTATCAAAATGTATAATCAAAGCTTATCATTATCACTAATACTCCAAATCCTCGAACAGATATATCTGGAAAACATTATTCTTGATAAAGAACCAGAAGATATCCATCATATATTTCTCATGATTCATAGGGGAGAATTCAAGATTTTTAGGCTTCAAAGTATTTTTCTTGATAATTTACTAAGTTTTAGTGTTCTTAATGAATTGTTAATCAATAAAAATGTCATTTCAAAACCAGTTAACGCTTACAACTTTAAGGAAATAGATAAAATAGATGGAAATATCATCAATAGAATTACAGAACTTGCCAAAATGAAAATAAAATCTATTGGTTTAAATTATCTAGTTAGTTTTGAAATATCTACATACATGAAGAAAGAAGACATGATTACTGAATTAGGAACAGTGATCGCTTGGTTTATTGAAAAAGATAAAAGTGATAAAAATGTAAAATCAAATGACAAGGAATATCATAGGGTAATTGATTCAATCTATAGAGATAACCTGGAAAAACTTACAAATTTGTTCATTTTATCATTGAGATCACTAAAAATCCATAGAAAATTAGTTGAAATTGACAAATTAATACAAAATACAAAAATCGATCAACTTAGTAATTCATTCCATTTAATTTCAAACCTTGTTTGGCAATCTATAAAACCAAATGAAATTGAACCTATAGAATTGATAAATGAGTTTCAGCTCTACATTCAAGCAGATTATTCATTTATCAGTTCAGTTCTACTGTTAATGCATACTCTCCATAAATTCTTTGATGATTTATTTAATTTGCATAACATTGATATTCGATTAGTTCAAACAGTAGATCAAATACCAGAGGAAGTTAGAGATTTAGTTCCTAAACTGGTTAGCATTATGAATGAATATGTTTCAAAATCAATTCTACCAAAAATTCTTAATTTTGAAGAAATTACAGAATACTATCATCAAATAGAGTGGTTTAATTTACTAGCATTTCTATCATTGTTTAATTATACAGTTCCATATACTGATCTTGATGGTTCAAAAACAAAAGAGTTTTTGTTATTGATTGAAAATCGATCACAATTATATCTAGACAAAGATAATGAAGAGGCTTTAAATAACATTGCGAATAATTTCAACCAGTTCGAAAATAGTTTGATCGCATTCATATTTGCCCCTCTTGTTGGAAAAACTATGGAGAGTTATCTTAAATCTATTTCCGAAAATCCTGATTTCTTTTCTAAGTTATCAGAATATTATGATAATGAATTTACATATCATACGCAAAGTGAAACTATAAGAAGTCTATTTCTCAAAATAACTTCCGCCTTATTAATCTCCAATGATGAGATAATCTTGGAGAATTACTTGAGGACATTGAATAAAATATCATTAGAGAATAAATTTGGAGAAATAGTCTTAGAGGAAATGATAACTTTGTTATTAAACTATTCTCCCCCTTCACAATTCTTCAAAAAATATAAGGAATTATTTCTATCTAGTGATAGTAGAAATTCAATTTTTAAACTGATTTATCTATTTCTATATTCAGATAACGAAAATATCTTCAGTATTGCAGAATTGAAAAATGTGGAATACTTGATAAATGCAGTATTGAGTATACTGAAATGGGACAATCATGATCTTTTCTTATTTAATTTGAATATATTTGAAAAAATAAAATGTAATAACTATATTATTATTCTAAACAATTACATAAAACTGCGATCAAGTCTTGAAAATCTATCTTTTAAATATAACATTTTGCAGGGTATCTCGGATATGATTTTGCATGACTGCTATGACACGCAAGCTCTTTTTGAATTATATATGGTAAACTATGATGAAAATGATATCATACAACTCATAGATGAAGAATGTTCAAGAGTTACTAAATTTCTCAATAGTCAAGAAAAAGAAAGCTATGTATGTTCCTATGAAGAAAGGGAGAAGAGACACAAAACTATCTTGCCAACCCCGAGTGTATTGAATTCAATAAATTCAATTGTACATAAGATAAATTCTTTATTCTCCAATTCTTTGCAAAGTGAAGAAAAATATGTTTTTTGTATTCACTCACATCGTGTGTTCTACAAAAGATTACTCGATTTGAAATATAGCCTGGATCAATATAACCTTCATTCATTATGCCAAAATGATGGAATAAAAGTTGAAATTGAAAAGTTTCTTTTCAAATTTAAATCCACTTTCTTAAACTTCCAGGGAAATATAACTTTTGAAGATTGTAATATTCAGAACACGATATATAATTTCAATTATATGGAAACGGATAAATTCCCTCTTATGTTTGTATCATCTATAGGTGCTTTGATTGGATTAAGTTTTAACTCGGATGAATTGATTGAAGTTGTTGAAAATTTGGTAAAATACTACACAACACTTCAAAGTAATATAATTAATCAAATCCGGGAAAATAATATGAAGAATCGCAGTTCAATAAATATTGCAACGGGTAAAATAAAAAAAACAGAAAAGATATTTAGTGGTTTAGATCATGATCGATCTAGAAGAGCTACTATACTAATACATTTAATCAAAAGCGTATATCAATTCATTAATCTTAGAAACCAAGATGATAATAACATATTAAGTCTCTATCAATCATATCTTTCCATAAAAGATCAGTTTATGATTTATACACTAAATCGGTTCTCTAGTATTGAGGATCTGTTTATCAGACAATTCATTAGAGTAAAAAGCTTGAACTATCTTGTTATAAATCATTGGAATTCATTGTCATCAATACCTCAAAATAATACAATTATCCACCACTTAGGTTTACCCAACAAAAGTGAAAAAGAAAAATTCTTAACTACTTATCCAGAAACTGTTGTATTTTTGTGGCCGAATTACATGTCTAATGAATATGCATTCCAATGCATTGAATTACTAGAAAATGATACTAGTAAGAAACAAATCCTAAATGAAATTCCGCCTTACTTATTTAATTTGAGAACCATTAATTCTTTCATGACTTATAATTAACAGTAATCTACACAATATTGATATCTATCTGAAGACAACTGTATCTATTAAATATATACTTATATAATAATTTATGAAACATCACCTAAAACCAAATAATCTTAAAGCGATTATTGTCGATACACCAAATCCTTTATTCTATCACAAACATAGAGGAGAAGAGCAGATCCGAAAAAATCTCATGGCATTAATGTGTTTAGTTACAAGTGGAATAGGCATAATCGCAACTCTCACACCTAAGATGTATAGATACGATTCCCAAATTGTAAAAAACCTGGAAATAATAATTAGAACAAAGGGAGGTCAGGCAATACCAGTTTGGGATAAAGATCCTGATGTGGTAGTTCTTGAATTGTCTATGGAAACAAAATTTCCGATACTTACAAATGATAAATTCAAGCAAAACAAATACAAGCAGTATCCAGTAAATAATATCATCAGGTATGATGTAATCGAAAACAGAATAAAACCAAGAAATAAATTTTGGAATAATTATGTCTGGGGGTCCTCAAAATGATTGACCTACCGGTTAAATCCAACAAACCAAGGATAAGCAAATCAGTGATGCTTTGTTCTTTTAATTGGTACAGGGAAAAGGATCCTAGAACTCCACTTGGAATGGCATTAATCGCAGCTTACTGTGAAAATCATTTGGAAATCAATAATGGGATTTCCATCATTGATACCGATGTAAGAGATAATGTAAGTATGACCTTACACCAGGTGCTAGATGATAGTCCAGATATTCTTGGGATTGGAGTGTATGTTTGGAATATTGATATTGTCAAACAATTCCTTTTTGGGTTAAGATCTATGAATTTTGAAGGTAAAATTATATTAGGTGGTCCTGAAATAACATACGGTAATAAATCACTCTTGGAAGAATTCCCAGAGGGAGATTATTTTGTAAGAGGCGACGGCGAAATTGCATTCACCCAGATTTTGATGTATGAGGAAGGTATATCTTATCAACTTCCCAAAGGAGTTTTCACCAGAATAAATTCAGATTTCAATAGTTACTGTGCAGTTTCATCTCACGATATTGTCTCTCCTTTCCTATCAGAGAAGATTTTAGATGGAATAATTGGAAATTCTAATAAAAATTTTGTCCGATGGCAAACTCAAAGAGGTTGTGTTTATAGATGCTCTTTCTGTGCATTTCCAAACGGTTACGACAATTTTGTGGTAACAGATTTGAGAAGGATAGAACAAGAACTGCAATTATTCAAACAAAAATGTGTGAAAAGTGTCGCAGTCCTTGATCCAATTTTCTTCAAAGATAAAGAAAGAGGTATGAAAATTCTTGACCTTATTGAGAACATCTGTCCAAATATTCATTTTGCAATTCAGTCAAGAGTAGAGCATTTGGATACTCAAATTATCCAGAAGATAAAAAATTTGAATATATCCCTCGAATTTGGAATACAGACATTAGATAAGAAGGTAGGTAGAGAGATCAAACGAGTTAATAATCAGAGTAAAATTGATTTGATACTTTCGGAATTGAGGGTGAAAAATATCCAATTTGAATGTCATTTGATCTATGGTCTTCCTTATCAGCCTCTACACTCGTTAAAACAAGATTATGAGTATTTAGCAAAATATTGTTCAGATATTAAGCTGTTTCCACTTATCAGATTAAGAGGTACAGGACTGGATATTAAGTTATACCAACCCAAATATTCAGAAAAGTTGGTGTTCTCCCCTTTATTTCCAAATGAAATAATTGAAACCCAATGGATGACAAGGAGGGAGATCTTAGAAATAAAACAGGAGGTGACAAAATGGCAAAGAAAATGAGCAATAAAGATGCTTCAAGAATTCAATCTCATTCAGATAAAACTGGAAAGAACCAGGGATTCAAATCAAGAGCACAGAGTGCAGCATCTAAAAACAAAGGGAAAAAGTAATCAATCAGTAATTTGAGTTATTTTTATCCAACTTAAACAATTCAACATTATTATCAAAATATTGTGATATTACCATTTTACTTGAGTTTAAAAGCTGAAGTTATTCTATTTGAGATTTTAATAGAGCTATTCTTTGATATTCACCATATTGAGAATTATTAATTATGGTTTATCAACATTTACTGTAAATGATAAGAAAGTGAATTATTTATAAATCTATATTTTTTCTTGCAATTTTTCATACTTAGCTGAAATTATTTCTGACTTAGCTGTCAATCAACAAATTTATTCATCAAATGCCTCGATTTCATCCAGATCTTCATAGGTCTTTCTCACAGCTTTGTGGACACTATCCTCATCCTTTGCACCAGTACATACTAGATTACCAGATTGAAATAGCAATAGAACTGTTTTAGGCTCTGCAAGTCTGTAAATCAGACCTGGGAACTGTTCTGGTTCATACATTGAG
>JAJRQD010000155.1 GCA_024280435.1 archaeon
AGAGGTTTAATCTGAAGGAGGCAACTAAAATTTTACGAAGGAATTTCATTGTACTAGAGAATAAGATTACAAAGAGAGAAGTATCAGGTAAAATTATTTTCACAGTACCTTACATGAAGAAGGAGGATAATCTATGAAAATTGCAGACCTAGGTAAAGTGAGATTTATACCTTATATGTTCAATCCCCAAGATTTTGAAATATCAAAAGCATTCTTCGAATCATTAACAATTCTTGAAAGTAAGCATGAACTTCCTGAAAAGGATAGATCTTACAAAAAAGATACTTTCCCATGTAGCTTTTGCAAATTTATTCCAGTATGTTACCAGGAGGAAGTAAAATGAAAACAGAGATATGCGCCATGGATGATTGCCATTCACCTATTACAGATATCTTCGGTGTTGAATGTGAATGTGGACTATGTATGGATTGTTGCAATAAAATCTGTACAGATGATATGTGTGATTGCACAGATAATCTTCTTTCTATCAGATTTGATTTTGAATTTGAAACAGAAACTGAGATGCACACTTATGCTCAAAATCTAGGCAAAGTAGTTCTAACAGAACATACTAAACCAATAATTAAGGAGGAGTTTTAGTTGACAGAGGCGGTAAATATCTATTCTGATAGAATTTTGGATAAAGAACTGGATGAAATTGTGGATACAATTACTAAAAGAATCTTGGCAGAGTTAAAACCTCAGTTTGATTCAATTGAAGAAGGAATTTTAAAATTATTGCAAAAAAATTCCTCTTTCAAAAAATACAGTCTGGAGGAATAAATTGACAAAAATATTTGTTTCATCAGATAAGGCATTTGATGATAAATTGAAGAAATTCATGGATTCTGATGAGGAATTTGGATTTCTTAGCCAATCTGCATTGTTCAGATTAGTTGTAACAAGGTTCATTAATCATCCTAAAGCTTTCTTTGGTCCAGGTGGAAATACAAATGAAATACCGGATGAGCTAATTGATTCAATAAATGAGATTAGAATTCAATTAAAAATAATTTCTCAGCAGATAGCAGATAAACCCAAACCTGAAGGTATGACAAAAGATGATTATGAACTAGAACAACTTCTCAAGGAATTAAATGAAAATCCAAGATTGAAAGAGTGTGATACACTAGAAAAACTTGAGGATCTCTATCCTTCCCGATATTGGAGAGCATACACTGAACATGTTGTTGCTGCATTTGTAAAATTGAATATGTTAATTAATTTAGGAGATAGATTGCAATGGTTATAACAAAGGAGATATTTGATGAATTCCAGGATTTACTACTTTTGAATAGTCGATCTGAATACACTGTAAGGTCCTATGTTTATGATATCGAGCATATCAATGAATTAGGCGGTCTAGAAAATCCAAGTAGTTTCAGAAAGGTAATGCTCAAGAAAAAGAAAGAGGTTGGAGATTACAGATATTCTGGTTTAATTACTTCAGCTCGTAGTTTTTCTAAATTTGCAGAGAATCGAGGTTATATCTCTGAGAAATTTGGTAAAGCTATTAGAGAGATAAAACAGGTACCTAAGAAGAAAAGAGTTGTTCTCACACCTTTAATTGCTTACAATAGATCTGAACAGAGGAATATTCTTTCACTTGCTTCAAAAAAATATGGAAGGAATATCAAAGGATTATTCTGGACAGCATTACATACTGGCCTTCGTAAAAGAGGATTAGTTAGTCTTGAATTATCAGATATTATTCAATTAGATGATAGTAGGTATGCAATTGAAGTTAGGAAGGAAATTGACAAGATGTCAGTTTCCAGGAGAATACCTTTCTCTGATTATACATCTCCTGAATTTGAGAAATTCTTTATTTTTAGAAAGAGTACAACAACCAGAGTACCAACAAATAAATTATTTCTCACCTCATCAAGAAAACCAATTCCTGTAGGCGGTGGTACTTTATCAAGATACTATGCCTATTTATCAGAGCAATTAGGTTTTCGAGTAACATTACAGAATTGCAGATATACCTTTGCTCGTAATATGTGGGATAACACAGGTGATCTGTATCTTACTCAAAAGCTGATGGGCCATGCAGATCCAGGACAAACAGTAGACTATCTGAAAATCCGTTCTTTTGAACTTAATTCGATGGTTGAAGAAAAAATGAAGGATGTTAGCTTTATATGATTAATTTGTTGGATGTTAGTTCTAGATTTTCTAGAAATATAGTTGCATGGTTCCCCCCCTCGACACCATATTGAAAATAAATTAACTTTTTAATATAAAAATATCATATACTATTTAATTTAAAATGATTTGAATATTATATATGTCATACGATTTTTTTGGAAGACCAATTAATTCTGGGAAAAATGCATATAGAATTGAAATCTGTGAAATTTGTGTTCAAAAGAGTTCAGAATGGATTGAAGTTATAGGAAATAAAGAAGATGGATTTATTTTTAGATTTAGTTGTAGTAACTGTCATTCTGAATTTAATAAAATCCCTGTGAAAGAGGAATTATATTCTAGAGAAATTAAAAGTGAAGATAGTATTACAAAAAGTATACGAGATGGATGGATAGATGATTTTATCAAAAATGGTACAGAGAGTGAAAATAATGAGTATTCTAATAATACAGAAAAGAGTAAGAATGAAGATAATTGGGTAAAAGATTTTATTGACGAAGCATTATTTGGATCAGATCCAGTTAATTGGATGGAGAGTAGAAATCTTTTTGATGGAAAAAATATAATTAGTGTGATAAATTCACTTGGACAATTATCTTTAAATGAATTGTCAAGTGTTAAATTGGCTTCAATTCGATGTTTGAATATAATTTATACTAAAAATAATAATTTAAAAAACGAAATTATACTTCAATTAGATAAGTTCAGTAATGATATAAACGAGATTGTAGTTAACTTTTGTAATGAGGTAATAGCTGCTATATCAAAATAAAATACGAGCTTGGAGGGATTCGAACCCTCGACTTTTGGCTTAGAAGGCCAACACTCTATCCAAGCTGAGTTACAAGCTCCTAAATAATAATATTTTTAATCAAATACAAACTTATTGATAGTTGTCATATACAATAGTTACTTGAATAATTGAAAAGTAATAATATTACTTTCGGTCTACTCTCTTTAAGTACTAATAATAAGCTAGAAGAGATAAATAATAAGTTTAAAAGAGTAAAAAGTAAATTCAAATTGACCTCAGATAAACCTGTGATCTATAATATTTGAAGATATAAATTAATTAGTATGAATTATTTAATAAAACATTATTGTAAATATTGTTATTCTAGTAATGAAACAATATCAAATGGATATGTTGTTTGTACTTCTTGTGGAACAACAAAAGAAAGAGAGTATGTTGATTATAAAGCTAGTTTGTCAAAAGAGGGTATTATGAAAAATAAGCAGGATTCAATAGGTAAAAGTATTGATTTTATAGGTGCACTTGGTTCTCAAATTGGATATTCTTCTGGATATATGACTAATTCAAATAAGAAAAGATTGAAACCTTCAATTGTAGCCAAATACAAAAGATTGAAAGTTAACTACCATGATAAAGCTAGACTAAATGGAAATGCAACTCACTTAAGAACCATGATTGCTTTTAATAAGGTATTTAATTCCTTAAGTATTTCAAAAGATGTAAAATATAGAGCCTTATTTTTATATTGGCAACATGTAAATTCAGGTATAAGAATTACAAATCATGTTCTCTTAATTGCTTTATGTTTACTACAATCAATTAGAGAAGCAAATGAAAGAGCTCCAATAAGATTTTCAGAAGTAGTAAATAGTTTTAACAGTTATGGACATCGTGTTACAAATAAAAATATACTACGATTAGCTAGAGAATTAAAAGTTCCACTTTCTCCTAATAGGAGACTACCAAAAGATTATATTGAGAGAATTGCATCTAAACTAAGAGATAGCGATAGTGTAAAAAGGAGGCTCAATAATGAATATCTCTCTCTAGGTGAATATGAAATGTTAGTTATTATTGTATCTAAAAAATTTCTAAATCTTATTTCAAGGAAGCAAAGAGGTGGAGTACAGCCATATCCTTTTGCTGTATCGATCATATATTTGGCAGATAGAGCAATTTCAAAAGCTATTAGGAAAAAACCAGTGTTAACTCAACAAATACTTGCTAAAATCGCTGATTCTGCTGAGTTTACAATCAGAGATCATGTTTATAGATTTTTAGGTAATTTGTATACAGATGTTGAAGATAAATTAATTAAAACATGTACTGATCATATTAATAAAAGAATTAATAATTAAATATTATCTGGATAAACTGGGTTCTCCAAAAATTTCTCTATCTCTTCAACAGCATTCAATTCTTTTGAAATATCAAGATCATATTTACTTAATTCCTCCAAATTTTCTAGTAGTTTTTTCATAATTTGAGTATAAATCTTCAGTTTATCAAAAATATCTTGAGATCTTGATTCTAGTCCATATGATAATATTTTCTGGACCAAATTGTATTTATCAAAATTATTGATATCAATATGTTTATTCTCTTTTTCAAATATTTTATAAGTTTTGAATAGATTATCAAATTTGTTAAATAAATCAAGAGATTGGCTTGCATTTGTAATATTTTTGTTAGTTAAAAAGATGTTATAGGTCCAAAAAGATATATTATTATCTAATAAATTATCTTTAAAATATATTTTACTTTGTGACCAAAAGGATTTATCCAATTTAGATAGTATATTAGATGTGAATTTATCAAATTCAGTAACATTATTTCCTTGATTAATCTTATTAGATAATTGAATTTGAGACACTGAAAAGCTACTCCAAATAACAGGGATTAAATTTTCATAGTTTTTCTTCTTTATTTTTTTCCAAAATCTTTTGGATGTTTCTTTAAAGTTTGATTGAATATTTGATACCATTCTGTTTAGAATCTTTGGATTATTCTGAGAATTTATTCCAAAAGAGTACATTTGATAAAATAAGAAAATTAAATCAAAAAATTCATCAAATTTAATTATTGTTTTCAGTTTAGCAATATGTTCTCTAATTAATGGTATAAATGAATTTTCTGGATAAGGAATTTTAATTAACATCTCAAAAGTCATCAATGGCATTAATAATGGAAATTCTAATTGTATTTCTCTATTTTCAAAATATCTGAATAATTCATTGATAAATGAATACATTGATATTGCAGTACTATATAGTTGGTCTTCTGATATATTCAAAGAAGAACCTTCATTCTCAAGGACCCTTATTTTCTCATTTTCATCATGTCTATTCCATGTGTTGTTTTTTATGTTATTATAGATCACATTATCAAATTGTTCAAAAATCATCTGTGATAAAACTCCATTTTTCTCAGATAGTTTTTCTTTTAATGCATCCAATTCTGTAACCTTAAATAGTTCAAATAAGTATTTAAACACTGTATTTTCCATGATTTCATAAGATGAAATAATAATATCATCAGTTCTTGTTTCACTTAATTGGTTATTTACCCATTCATCTTTTTTTAGTTTGATACTATTTAGTTTCTCCACTTCAAGATCAATATTTAAGTTATTTACAAAATCACTTAAATCAAAACTTTCATTCATATCTTTAAATAGATCAATTAATTGGGAAATTATTTGATATGTAGGAATCAATTGATTTACTGTTGACTTATCGAAAATATCAGGTCCTGGTTCTTCACCTTTTCTTATCATTTTAGATCTATTACTCTGTATTAAAAGCATATACTGTCCTAATTGCGAATTTCTTATCATATTAAAAACATGAATTGGTACATTTGACATTTCAATTAAATCAATAAACCATTTATCTCTGTTAATCACAAACGTTCTTTGAGGGTTGGGATATTTTTCTATGATTGACACTAATTTTCTTTATTTATGTAATACTAATAAAACAATAGAATGATACATTCTATTATTAACAAAATTTGGAAAAAGATAATTTACACAATCAAAGTGTATTTTTATTGAACAAATAATAAATAAATTATGACAAAAAGAAGTGCAGTTGTATTGACATGGGGATGTTCCCATAATCAAAAAGATAGTCAGTTAATTTAATACCAATTGTATAAAAATGGTATTGATCTTCTTCCTGAAAATGAAATAGATAAATCAGATATAGTTATTTTTAATACTTGCACTGTAAAATCACCAACTGAAAATAAAATAACATTTATGATAGATAAATTCAAATCAACTGATAAAAAAATTGTAATTGCAGGATGTTTATCTCAATCAGATCCTGAATTCATAAAAAAAAGATACCCTAAATCAATAATACTTGGTGTTAATGCTGCAAGAGATATAATTCAATCATTACAAATAGATAATTCTTATATCGACTTACCTATAATTACTCCAAAACATAAACAAAATAAGGAAATGTTTGAAAAAGATTGGTTAGAAAAACCATTAATGGGTAGTACACAGTGGAACAATAATTTGAATATTATACAAATTAATGAAGGGTGTGTAAATTATTGTACATTTTGTGCGACTAAATTTGCTAGGGGTAAGTTAAAATCTTATCAGTTAGAATCTATAATTTCAGCAATAAGAAATACTAATTCTTCTGAAGTATGGCTAACCTCACAAGATACAGCATGTTGGGGATTTGACATTAAATCTTCACTTCCACAATTAATTGAGGAAATAAATAAAATAAATCGAAAGCATTGGATTAGAATTGGAATGGGTAATCCAAATAATATGATCAAGATATTGGATAAATTAATTGAAGTTTATAAATCTAAAAATATATATAAATTTCTGCATGTTCCTATTCAATCAGGTAGTAATAATGTATTAAAACATATGAAAAGAGGATACACAGTAGAAGAATATTTAACAATAATTAACAAGTTTAAAAAGGAATTTCCAAAAATAACGATTTCAACTGATGTAATCTGTGGTTATCCAACAGAAACAGAAGAAGATTTTAATAGTACTATGAAAATAATTGAACAAACAAAACCTAGTATCTGCAATATTTCAAGATATTGGGAAAGAAAAGGTACTATTGCCGCTAGCCTCAAACAATTAAACCATTCTGAAAGAAAGAGAAGAAGTACTAAATTAACACAGGTGATGAGGAAAATTCAACAGGATGAAAATAAAAAATGGTTAGGATGGGAAGGAGAAATCCTTTTATCAGAATACGGAATAAAAGGTGGTATTCAAGGAAGAAATTTATTCTATAAAGCAATAATTATTCATGATACATCATTAAAGTTAGGATCGTGGATAAATGTAAGAATAACTGGTATATCAGATACTTATTTAATTGGAGAACAAGTAATATCAAAATAGTATCAACTTATTTTTTTTCCGAATATTATTATATTTCAATATTATTACAATTAATACAGAAGAAGAAAAAATAGATAATAATAGGCTGTTATTTCTAACTATTATATTGTTATCAGATAAGTAATATGGCTTAAGAATAACATTAATTTCTAGTTCTCCAGACTGAATACCAAATTCAAAAATAAATCGTAAATTAATAGTTTCATTCTTCCAAAGTTCATTATATAGGTAAATAGTTGTAAAATTGTTGGTTATTATGAATTCACTTTTATTATATCCTGTATTGACGATAAGCTTGGTCTGAACATCCCAATAATATTCTGAAAATGATATTTTAAAAGTTCCATTTGTCAATGTATCCCTACTGCTTTCAATAATTATTTCAGGATAATCTTCAGTTATTGTGAAATTAAATTTTATTATATGATCTTTATAACCAATTTTTTTAATTACTAATTTTAATTTATGATTACCTATACTAAATTCATCATCAATTATCACCAATTCATTATTTTCATATGTTTCTCTTAATGTATCATTATCAAAGTATGAAATAATGTAATCAGGTATATAATTTAATCCAGATGATATATTTTTAATTCTAATTGGTATAATATTTTTTATTTTTGGATCAAGCCTTATGCTATCTGGAAATATTATCTTAGAAGGTGAATATTTCAAAGTCAAATTGATTTTTAATAAACTATAATTTTCATCAATAATATAAGATTGAAATTCTCCTTTTGGCCAATTTTTGGGTACGGTAAATATTAAACTATCATTATACTTATTTCCAATATTATAACTAACAATATTTTCATTTACAATAATACCAGAATATATTGATCTGTCAAAAATAGATATATTTAAGCTCTCACCTTGATAGATTTTATCAATATTATAGTTTAATAAATAATTTTCAGATTTTATATTGCTTTTAATTGAATAATTTTGATTAATTGGTAGAATATTGTTTTCTAAAAATAAAAAATTTTTTGTATCAAAACTATATCTAATATTATAAAATGATTCTGGAAAGAATAATTTGCTAGAAAAATTGTAATCAGGATTATTGTATGTAACATTAAATTCTATTTCTACTAAAGATAAAATATTATTAAAATATAATTTAGGATAAAATAAATATTTATCCATATATTCAAGATAAATATAAATAATTGATACTATATCTTCATTTACTGAAATTGTGTATGTTTTGTTTTGTTCAAAATAAAATTTATCATTAATTTCTAGAGTATAATTATTGATTAAAAAATTATAATTAGAAATAGGACGAAAAAGAGAAAATTTATTCATTATTAAATTATAGTTATAATTTTTATTAAGACTAAACAACCATTCAATTGAGTTTAATTTTGCAGGAATTGTTGTATTTGCCAAAATTGATAATTCTTTAATCGAAAATTCAAAATTACGATTAAAGTTGTATATCGCTAAATTCTCTGTACTATTAGTTGCAATTTGTGGAACCGATTCTAAAAATAGTTTAAGAGTAAAAGAATTATCAAAATGAAAAACAATAGCATTATATGCAACATCTTCACTACTATTCAAAATCCATTTTTCATTTATTATATCCAAACTTATAATCTCATCACCAGTCAAATTCTGCATTATGTTATATATTAAACTATTAGAAGAAATTGTGTCATTTAAAGAAAATTTTATTGACTCACCTAATTTGATGACATTAAATGGAGGGTTTAAATCTTCTATATCACTAACAAAAGTACTTTTAAATTTAAGTAAGTCTAAGTAAGATTTGGATTCACTAAAAGATACTTCATACGAATTATTTATATTATCAATAAGAATCTCATTATTGTAATTCAAATTAAATGATCTATTGCTATAATTTGAGATATTAAAATATAGACCATTATCTATTTTATCGGTTAAATTATTTTCAAAATTATTTGAGTTACTGTTTAATATTTTATTATTTAATAAAATTGAGCCAGAAGAATTTAGTGAGGATAAATTTATGAATAATATAAAATACACTACAATTATAGTTCTATTTAACATCAATTATTATACTAATTTACACATAATAAAGTAATGAAAATTATTCAACTCCATTGGAAATTATGGGTTAATACAAAGTACAAACAACTAGAATTATTATGAAATAAAAAAAAAATACTACTATATTATACTAGTAATATATGCTACTTGTTTTTTAAATTCAGGATCAATCTAGTAAATTAATCATATTATTTTATTATAGAAATTTATCTTTTAAATTTTAATTTAATTTATCACATATTAATGAAATTGATAATATTATTATATATTTCATGAAATTTTTTCTATTGGAAAAAAAGGTAATTATATCTTTATATTGGTATAAAAGAAAAAATATAAGAGTATAATTATAGTTCTCTCTCTCCTATATTTCTAATGAACTATATATGGAATAAAATTTTATTTTATAAATAAAATAAAATAATGTATATAATGTAAATATAATATTAATACGTTATATTAATTTAATTATATAATAATATTATTATTATTATTCAGATTATTGTAAAATAAATTCTTAATCAAGCAAAAACTTCAATTTATTTACTTAAGATTATAGATGAAATAGAGGGGTGTTGGACGCACTTAGGGGAAAACTGATAGAAGTTAACAATTAGTTCCTGTTCGATAGAATTTAAGTGAATTCTATCTATATCTATTAATTTTTTCATCTACAAACTCAATGTTAATTCCATAGAGCTCACATTTACTTCTCAGATTAGCCTTGAATTTACCATATGGGATCTGCTGAAATATCTGAGATACCTTCTTTCTCATTCTCAATCCTCTCTTCATATCCTCCCAATCACCCACCAGCAGATTGCCAATTTTGTTATCCACACAGTTAAACACTGTGTGGTACACCATATGTGCAATGAAGTTTCTGAAGACATTATATCGTTTGATTTGTAAAATTCTCATTTGTTTACCCCATTTGATCCCCTGTTTATCGTATGTGCTCTGTAATTTTGCTTTTCTCTTGTTCCACCAGCAATTGTATGATTTAATTCCTCGTCCCTCA
>JAJRQD010000156.1 GCA_024280435.1 archaeon
CTTGGTTGGACTGATTTGGATTATTTTTAGCATTTAACCATTAGTTCAGCCATATTATAAAAATTCAATTATTCTCTATTAAAATAACCTAGAAAGCGCAATTTAGTAAATTATGGGGTTTCACAATTTTTAAACACCACAGCTATAATATTTTTAGTAGAATAATTTATGAGTACAAATACATCAAAAACTAAATGATTAATGAATAAACTTTTTGAGTGAAAATATTTATTATTACTTAATGTCAGAAGAATTTGATGAATTTGAAGATTTGGAACTTGATCTTGAAGATACAGAGTCCACACTACCTGATAGAAAGCCTGCTGAGATAATTAATAAACAACCCCGCTCTGCAAGCAAGGTATCTGTTTTCTTTCAATCAACTGTCGGGCCATCTCAACGTCAGGAAAAAATGCTAGTATCACAGGAGGCACCCGTGTCTGATATTAAATACACTGTATCACAGATTTTTGGACTACCCGCAGATGAATTCCACCTGTCACACGCGGGAAGAACACTTGATCCTGATGATATACTTGATAATTATGATGTGGATGATGGAGATACAATTCTTTTGATACCTGTATCAATAGCTGGATAGACAAACTATGATAATAATAAAAGAGTTATCAGATTATAATTCACTCAGCCTAGCATATATCTCAGATAATAAGGTGAGATCATGTAATTTATGGTTTGTATCCTCAATGGATAAACAACCCGTGTTGTATTTTATCAGCTCTCTCTCCACATTGCATGGACAGGCTCTTAGAGATGGAGCTGAGGTATCATTCACCATGACCCGGGATGAGCAGGATTATCTGTCAATCAAAGGTATACAGGGAAATGGATACTGTAAAATTGCAGATAGAGAAACAGCACGAGAAATATATGTGAATAAATTTGATATTATCAATGAAGATAGATTGAGACCAATAATTGAGAACTCTGTATTTTTTGAGATAAGAGTTAATTGGCTAAGATTGATTGATAACAGTATTTCTTTTGGACATAAGGATGAATATAATTTCTGAATAATATTGCCTGACAAGAACAGACTGTATAACCAACTATTCTATCCTGTGATCTCTTCGTTTTGGTGGTTCTTGAGATGAATATCTCTCAGATAGCCATGGATCGCCTTTCTGATGGTAGCCCCTTACTTCCCAGAAGCCACGCTCCCAGTCTTTAGTGAATACAATTTTTGTCAGCCATTTTGTGGACTTCCAAAGATATAATTGTGGTACAAGAGATCTCAAAGGACCTCCATGATCTGGCTCCAGTGGTTTTCCATCATGTTCATATGCTAGCAAGACATCATGTTCACCAAGATAGCCTTCTCCAAGTGGTAATGCAGTGGTATATCCAGATAAAGCCTCAAAAGTTACATATTTTGCCTCTGCTTTTGGCTTGACAATATCAATTATGGTCTGAAATGAAACTCCTGAGAATTTCTGATCCAACAGGCTCCAAGTTGTAACGCAATGTATATCAGATACCTGTTCTTTCTTTGGCAATTCTAGAAATTCATTCCAACTCCATTTAACTGGGTTCTCAACCAGACCCTCTACTGATACATCCCAGTTGATCCCATCAAATACGGGGTTTTTCTCAGCAGATAATACCGGCCATCGTCTGGCAAGATACTGACCGGGGGGTACTCTCTCCCGATCTTCCTTACGAGATACCGGGCCATAATCCTCTACTGTTCTTCTCTCTACCGGTGCTTTTTTCTTTCCAAATAATTTCATTAAATAGAACTATATTGTATCATTTTTTAATATAATGATAAAGGACTTCTGTATTTATTTAAATAGTTAATAATCTGTGAGCTATCTGTGGATATAATTACATCTCTGATGGATATGAGATACCAATTACCCGGGTAATAATATTATTGACTGCCATATCAGTTGTCTTTCCATTTCATCAGTCCGATTGATACCCGAATAGTGGATGTGAATTGGAAATATGTCAACTCATACAATAATGATAGTACATACAATAATGATAGTATATTCTCACTCAATGTGGAGGTAGAGATAATAAATAGAACCTCAATGAAATTGACACACGAGAATAGCTGTACAATCAGACCTATTCAGATACTACTGAGATGATTGATTATTGTGTGGATAAAGTTGAGACCTATATTCCTGGTAGCGTGTCCTATCTTGATACTGGAATTTTCAAGATTTCAGATTACAACAGTACGGTTTTGCCAGATGGAGAATACAAAGTATTCTATGATAGTATTGAGATTGGTAAAACATATGGTGCTTATATCTCAATTGAGAATGTAATTATAAATATACAATATGATAATTATTTTCCAATATATATTTTTGATACTAGAAGGGATAATGTATGCAATTATTGCAAGAATTATATACTTACACAAGAAGAGACTATTCCTTCCATGATTGCATATAATCCTTTTTCTCAACAGTTTTCACTGCATCTGTGATGTGTAATGGTGCTCTTGTATCTATCATCACAGCATACTCATTAGTATGTGTTTTGGCAGAATTATTCTGTACCTTATCAAATGCCTGTGGCTGTGGCCCATGTAATATACCCGGTGGATGTAATGTTACATCTGCCTCATCAATACCATGTCTGGAGAAAAATTCTCCATCATGATAGAATAATAGCTCATCATACTCTATATTCGAATGATAGAATGGTATTCGCAGCACGTCTGGATCTTCTAATGGCCTTGGTACAAATGAACAGATGACAAATCCTCTTGCAATGAATGTAGTGTGTGCAGATGGTGGCAGATGATACTTAGGAGACATAATCGGGTTGAAGTCACGTATATTCACTTTCCATACAGTCACATCACCTTTCCAGGCCACAGTATCCTCCACAGGATTGAATGGATAGAATACTTTTGTATACTGACCGTATTTTTTTATTCTTACCTCCCATTCATCATCTGGTCGGGTTGGGTTGTCTGGCAGTTCTGGTGTTTCTATCATCCCGGGATCTATCTGTGCAGTGGGTCCCAGCATACCTCTATCGGGTAAATCATACTGAGAATCAGATGCCTCTATATGTAGTAGGAAATTATCAGTGGTCTCCGGTATTAATCTGTAGGAAGTACCTCTTGGGATGATAATATAGTCTCCTCTTCTGAAGGCAATTCTTCCATAATCAGACTCCATTATACCCTGACCTTTGTGCACGAAAATATTCAGATCTCCATCTGCATTTCTTGCATAGTATGGCATCTCTGTTGTAATTTTAGATAGTGATATCTTGCAATCATTGTTGTGGAATAATAGTGTGGGATTGGCATACACATCTCTTTGATCATCTGTCTCCATTCTCAACAGAGAGAAAGCATAGTGCTGTAATGGCCCCTCTACTCTGGACCATGAGGTTGGCTTGTTAGATTTGTACAGATGAGATACTCTACCGAAGAACCCCTTGCGACCATGTTCTATCTCTATCTGGCCATCGGGTATGGTTCCATGTGCTTTATTAATTGGATTTCCCTGTTTTTTCGGGAACCTTGGAGGAATATAAGGCATATATATTTCTGATTGATATTCAAAATAAAAGCATTTTGAAAAATGAGAATTATTTGATTGAAGTATTTTATCTATCTGCGAGGGAAAAGACTATGCAAACATATCTATCAGCTCTTTGTAATTCTCAAATACTGATGCACCTGTATTCTCAATAGCCTCTCTGCTGAAAGAACCTACAAATCCAAGTGTATCAATACCTGCATTCTGAGCTGCTTTTATTCCGAGTAGAGAATCCTCTATTACAATACATTCATCTGCATTGACATTAAATCTCTGCATTGCAAGTAAGAATAGGTCTGGAGCTGGTTTGCCATTCTCTACCTCCTCTGAAGAGTTGATAGTATCGAAATAATGCAGTAATCCAGTCTTTGCAAGTGAGAATTTAATCTTGGATATGCTACCTGAGGATGCAACAGTGATTCTATAATCTCTGGATATAAGTAATTCAATAAATTCTTTGCAGTATTCAAAGGTATCAAGTGATCTCTCAGCCAATTCTGTGTATCTTATCTGCTTGAGATCAACTAATCTCTCTATCTCTCTGTTATCATACTCTCTTTTGAATTTATCAAGATAATATTTTATTGCATATGAATTACTGGTACCCAGTACTTCAGAGAAATCATTTCCCATATCAACATGATGTTCCTCATTCAATATCTGCTGTAATGCACCACAGCTAAGCGTCTCTGAATTTACAAGTACTCCATCCACATCAAATATGACTGTGCTCTTTGAGCTAATATCCATATTCTCAGTATTTAATTGTATTATATTATCTTTTTGAAAGCAATGAGCAATTGAAAATTATTCAATAAAAATTAATAGGTGATTAAACCTATATACTCTGAATCAAAATTCAAATTGTGAATAGAGCGATAAAATCCACTATTATTCTATTAACAATCTCAATATTCATGAGTGCAGCTTATACCCAGGCATCTGGCAATAAACTTGCTCTTGAATACACTGTGATTGCATCTAATGAGACCACCAATACCTGGTACAATGCTGATTTCTCTGAATCATATCAGTATGATATCAGTATAGGTAGTAATTTTACAGTTATTCTGAATAACAGCAGTGATTTCAACTCAGAACTTGATATTGCAATTGGTAATATCACTCGTAGTAATATCCTTGATACAGAGGCAGAGGGTGCACTAGCTCTTGGCTACTGGCAATTACCAAATATGTTTGGATTTATTGCGAATAATTCATGGAATGATGTAATAACAGATTTCAAAGAAGTTGATATGACAAGTGATTTCAAAGAGAATGTGGATTACCCCATACTCGGCACTGCCAATTCATATCAGTTCTTCTTCAATGACAGTTATCAGACGACTACTCTGATATATGATATTGATGGGATATTATTGTATGCAAATTCCACTGTGTTCGGTTTCTATCTGGAATTCAAGCTGATATCAGTTGATGGAAATACAGAATATTACTCATTAATTAGTGAGACACCATTTGATCTGAGCTTTTTACTGGCAATTCCTGCAATTTTAGTTATCAGAAGAAGAAAATAATATTCAATACATTTAATTCACAGGGTTCATTAATTAGTGAGACGGCATTCTGAGCTGTTTACTGACAATTCCTGCAATTTCAGTTATCAGAAGAAGAAAATAATATTCAATACATTTAATTCACAGGGTTCAGTAATATTTTGTAAGACGTTATCATAGTGATAAATATCAGAGTTGATGTGGTTGCAGAACCCATACAGTACAAACAGATTGCATTTATAATAAATAATTGCAGATATACAAAATATATAGATGCAAGTAATCCAATCACAGATCCTGCCAGCAACAACTTACTGATGTAAGTTCTTTTACTGCTATACATATTGAATAGGATAAACATTGTCACATAGAATATAAATCCCAGTAATGATAGAGGTATTCCCATTATTTTTGAATACTCTGAGGTAAGTATATGCCCACAATCAATTGGGTATCCCAGCAATGTACTTGTATCACCACCGCATATTCCTGAATTATTGTAGGTCTCATCCATCAGAATTATAGTATCAAATATACCAATACCTGCAAGAATAGTACCAATTGTATCTCTGGTTATCATATATTACCATTTTAAAATGGATATAATAAGTCATATGTGATCGGATTGTATTTTTTAAGGTTTGGAAGTCATTTTGATATAGATAATGGCTACGAGAACAATACCTGCTGCGGCTTTGAACACGGGAGATTCTAGTAGATTTGAGATGACTGAATTATTATTCTCTGCACCAGTAATCACATTCTCAGTGGGATTACGCAGCGTGGTTACACCAAATATCTGTACTTCAATCTCATATGCTATTACCTGATAATCAGTGTATCCAACAAATTTTTTCATCACATTACCTGCCTGATCCACAAGAAACATAGTGGGTGTACCATCAAATCCCATTGTACTCATTAAATTGCCATCATCCAATCCCATTGTCCAGGGAGTTGGATACTTTGCTTTGAATGCAGTAAGAGTGTCGAGAGTATCATCAGAGTTAACAGATACAGTCACAAAAGTTACGTTCTGCTTGTATGCATTGTATAATCTCTCAATTACAGGATGCTGTTCAATACAATATCCACAAGTGGTACTGAAGCCCTCTAAAAACATATAACCCCCTTCATATGCAGAATATGAGACTGTATTCCCAGATAGATCTTTAAAAGAACCTGAAATTGCATAAGCAGATGTGGACTGATTCATCATGACAAGAGTGATCAATATGAAAATCAATGCTCTATGATATTTATTCATTGAATTCAGATATTTTACAGGATATTAAAATAATTACCCTTTGAAGATAAATTTAATGATATTTAGATAATTCAATATGTTCAAATATCAAATTCATTTTGACAGAATATATCTGAAATCATATTATCTATCTTGGCATCAGAACAGGAGTATACTGTGATTACAAGTGAAATCAAAGAATTAAATCACAGATAAGAGAAAATACTTCTTAATGCTGATGAAAAGATGTAATAAATGAGATTAAAAAACAAGATTATGTATGGCGCAGGAGATATGGGTATTTCCATTGTATATTTTGCAGTGGGTATATTTTTTATTTTCTATCTCACGGATTTTGTGAAAATGGATCCATATCTGGCTGGACTTGCCTTCTTCATTGGTAAATTATGGGATGGCGTGAATGACCCCTTTATGGGATGGATAAGTGATAGAACAAGCTCCAGATATGGTAAGAAAAGAGTGTATATGTTATTTGGAGCCATACCATTTGGGCTATCATTCATGTCTCTGTGGATTATTCCAATTGCTGCATCTCAGTTCACCCAGTTCATACTGGCAATACTTGCAATGTTATTATTTGGGACCATGTATACAGTGGTGGTAGTACCGTATATGGCACTGGTCCCTGTTATGTCTGATGATTATGATGAGCGTACACAGATCACTGGTATCAGAGCAATGTTATCAACGCTGGGTACTATATTTGGTGGTGGAATTGCTATCGTTGTATCAGGGCTTGATAGTATACGTGGAATGGGTATAATCTTTGGAATATACGCTGCATTGATGATACTGATTGCTGCACATGGAGTGAAAGATGTGGAGACAAGAGAGATCAATCAGAATGCTATAAATACAGGTACTTTCAGAGATTATTTACAACTGCTGAAAGATAAGAATGTATCAATACTGTTATCATTGAAATTCCTTGGTGCAATAGGTACCGGTTTATTATCTGCATCAATCCCATTCTATGCCAAATATATACTTGGAGATGAATCCTACTCAACCTATGGATTGGCAGTATACATCATATTTGGTGCACTGGCAATTCCAATCTGGAATAAGCTAAGTATCACCCGGGATAAACGAGACCTGTTGTTGATCTCAAACATTCTTGTGTTTACAGTATTAATGCTGATTGCATTTATTGTGAGTGAGAATACGATTATTCTATTTTTCATAGGCTCTGCATTGCTAGGAATTACCATGGCATCGTACTTACTATTTCCATACTCACTAGTACCTGATCTTGTTGATTACTATCAGTCAAAGACGGGAGAGAGAAGAGAATCCATATTCTTCGGCTTTTGGAGTACTGTTCATCAGCTGGGTATTGCATTCTCTGGATTAATTCTAGGATTGTATCTTCAATGGGGTGGATATGATCCAGATATCGCAGTGCAGAGTGAAAATACTCTGATTGTGATAAAAGCGGCATTTGGTATTCTTCCTGGTATTTTTCTGGTACTTGCTGCATTGACCCTGAGAAAATACGATATCAACAAATCAAGTTTTGAGAATTTTACAAAGGCATAATATATATTATTACAAAAACAAATTGATAATTACAAGTATATAATTAGTATATTCATATAGAAAAAACATGGTATATCATCTGCTGAGAAAAATACTTATGATGAGGAGACTCCGGTATAATTTCTACAAAATGGATGCAGAGCAATTGCATGAACATCAGCAAAAACAGTTGGGTAAAATAATTAAATTTGCCATTGATAACTCTCCATACTATCATAATGTATCTGATAAATATGATGAATTACCATTGATGAATAAACAGATAATGATGGATAATTTTGATAAGATCAATACAATGGGTCTATTAAAGAGTGATCTACTTGAATTTAGCAAGACTAACAGTATGAACCTGTATGCTGGTAAATATTCAGTTGGAATGAGTTCTGGTACATCTGGAAACAAAGGATTGACAGTTCTAGGGCCTGAGGAGAGGGATAATTACACTGCAGTGTTATTCACACGCAAGGGCTTTCCGGATGGAGTGAAGGGTAAAAGAATACTGTTTGCACTTCGTAGAAATAATCCTAGTTTCATGGAAGTAGGTAAATTCGGTATAAAAATAGTATATGTGGATTACACAGTGCAGGCATCCAAGATAATTGAGAAGGTAAACAATCTGAAATTAACAGTGATTGCAGGGCCACCTTCACTACTAATTGAGATTGCCAAACTAGTAGATCAGATTGATCACAGAATAGAGGTAATTATCTCATATGCAGAGGTGTTATCAGATGATATCAAAAATATACTGGAAGAAAGCTTCAAAGCAGCAGTAGTGCAGATATATCAGGGATCTGAGGGATTTATTGCATCTACATGCAGAGATGGATTTCTACACATCAATGAGGACCTTATTTATCTGGAATTGGAAAAATATGATGATAAAGTGTCCAGAGTGATCATTACAGATCTATATCGTACTACTCAACCAATTCTCAGATATGAATTGAACGATATACTTGAGATAGATGATGAAAGATGTATATGTGGCTCTGTATTCCGCAGAATTAGAAGAATACACGGACGTTCAGATGATATATTTATTCTGAAAGATAGAGATGGAAATGAGGTCAATCTATTCCCAGATTATGTGAGAAGATCAATAATTCTTGCATCAGATAATATAAGCAATTATCAGGCAATTCAACTGGATCATAATCATATAGAGATAAGATTTGAGTACACTGGAGATGACCTTGTGGCAGTGAGAGATGAGATAGTTATGAATATCCGGAGTTACTGCGATAAGTTGAATGCGGATATTCCAAATATATCATTCTCAAATAAATTAGCTGAGAAGAATATAAATTCAAATAAGATGATCAGAATAAAACGAGATTTCTGAGTGAAAAGCATACAACATTATATTTTTATCATGAGAACTACACCTCACAGACATACTGTGGAACTATAAGAAAGGCCAACAGAGGATTACACAGGTGCAATAGCTGTGCAGATATTAATGGGACAATAATGGGAAAAGTAACCCCAGAGAGTGTATTAGAATCAATGGAGTAGTGGTGAGAGCATGTGAATTTCACAATTTAAAATTTGTATGCACAAATAAGATGATGAAGATACAGAAGAAGAATTATAATGTTGGTTCAAATCTGACATGTGGATATTCAACTGTACAATTCATCAGATAAATTCAAAGAGTATTTTTTCTCACTTGCAATTGATATATACAGTGATGATAATATATGGATGGGTGAGGATAGAGAGAATATAGCAAGATTATTTGATAAAAAAAATTATTACCCTATTATTGTTATGGATGGAGAGGTGCTTGCCCGTGCAATTGCAATATACAATGATAATAAAATTGCATGGATAGCAATGTTTGAATGTAAAACTAAAGATGCAGGTATACTTGTGCTGAATAAATGTGAGGATATTCTAAGAGAATTGGGTACTGAGGTAATTGTGGGTCCTAAATTGGATAATCTACAACTTGGCCTGCTGATCAAAGGATACAAATACCCACAATCAATTCTATCAAATTATAATCCAAAATATTATGCCAGGGTATTCAAAAAAGCAGGCTACAAAATAAAATTCAGAACCTATGCTTTCTATCTGACAAGAAAATCGATAAAAAAATTCAAATTCCAGATAAATGATGAGATAGTGACTAGAGAATTTGATCCAGACAATCTTGAGAGAGAGATACATATATTCAACAATCTTAACAAACAGATATTCTCTGGCACTAATGACTATGTGGATAGAACAATAGAGGAGGAGAGGGAGCTTATAATCTCACTTCTACCTATTATAGATCCTAGATTGATAGTAATTGCAGAGGATAAAAATAATAATCCTATTGGATTTATTATTGCACTACCAGATGCCAATCAGATGAGAAAAGAGGGAAAAATTGATAGATTACGTATAATCTCAATTGGAGTGGTACCCGAATGGCAGAGAAAAAAAGTAGGTGCACATCTTGGAGCACATTTATATGATAATGTAATTGTGATGGAGAATTATCAATATGCAGAGGCCTCATTCATACTTGAGAGGAACCTTCCATCCCAATTACTGGCAAGAAAATTCAATGCCAAGGTGGGCAGGACATTTGCATTGTTTGAGAAAAAGCTATAATCAAAGATATTCTAGATATTTTTTTGGCTTGAATGCACCAACAGTTGCAATTGGTACTGATAAAAATGCCTCTGCATGCAGTACCTCTGCCTGTATTCCCCTGAGTGTGGTTCTGGTGTTGTGAAATCTCGAATAGAACGCATTTCCACCCTTGTGTGATTGGCTCTCATAAGATCTGATTGCTTCCAACCTTTTATCATTGAATTCAGTGATATTAACAAATATATCCGGTACGGGGATCATCACAGTGGTCTCTGCTGCCCACAGACTGCTTACCTGATGTGCCTGTCTATCCGGGCTGGTGGTGTGAGATGCCCATTCTATCGCTTCCTCAACTATCTGTCTCACAGCTCTGTGTTCATGATGGTAATCAAAATCCACATGAGTAATCACATGATTGGGCTTGAATTTTAGTATCAACTGTATTATCTCTTTTTTTATCAGATTACTATTGACCGTGTCTTTATTTTGCAATTGTACTGCATTCACTCCAAGTATCTCGCATGCTTTTTTGAATTCAAATTCTCTTTTTTCATCAAACGTCACGGATACTGCAACTGCATTTTTTCCATACTTGGCAAGAATTCCACCTGCTGAGAAAGTCTCATCATCCTGATGGGCAAATATTGTCATTATTCTATCCATGAAATCAAAGTATCATCTGGTCTATATGTCATTTATCAATACAAAATAAACAAAAATAACAAGTATTGATAATTTATCACGATTATAATTTAGTCTATACCTTGTCTTTAAATAGCGTAATTTAGTCATTTAGATCGAAGAAAGTCAGGAAAAATTTATATGAAGATATTGATTCATGCATTCCCAACAATGGGCGGTTCTGGTATGATTGCTACCCGATTGGGATTGGAACTTGCTAAATTAAGTGAATTTGATATTCATTTTCTATTTTACAAGCGACCTTTTTTTCTGAAAGATTCTGATAAGCAAAAAAATATTACATTCCATCAGATTGATAGAGATGGATATGCATTATTCTCAGAGATTGGCTCTCCATTCACAATTCAATCTGCATCGAAAATGGCACAGATTGTTAGGAAAGAGAAGATAGATATAATTCATTCCCATTATGCAATTCCACATGCCGTATCAAGCTACCTTGCATCCCAGATGTCTACAACAAAGACAATAGTCACCACCCATGGTAGTGATGTGCATACACTCGGTAAACTAGCTGCCTACAACAGCTCTCTATCATTGGCATTGAAGAACACAGATACAGTTACCTCTGTATCGAATTATCTCGCAAGAGAGACTGAGGAAGTATTTGATCTGAAGAAGGACTCAGTACCCGTGATCTATGATTTTGTCAGTACTGATCTTTTCAAAAAACCTGAAGGTGAGAGAGAGTTGGCTATTATCCAGGCAAGTAATTTCAGACCGGTAAAACAGATACCATTACTTGTGGAATTATTTGCAAAAGTAGCACATGAATTTCCAGACTGGTGTCTGAAACTGGTGGGTGATGGCCCAGAAGCCACTGTAACATTAAGACGGGCAAGAGAGCTGAAGATTAAATCACAGGTGAAATTTCTAGGAGTACAGAAAAATATTCCTGATCTGTTTGCAAATGCATCGATACTTGCATCAACAAGTAGGAATGAATCATTTGGTCTGACAATTGCAGAAGCCATGTCCTGTGGTACGCCTGTGTGGGTACCCTCAGTTGGAGGAATACCAGAACTGTGTGATGATGGAAAAACAGGCTACGTGTATGATCTTGAGGATCAAGAGGATGCAGTTGATAAATTAGCCAAGTTGATGGAGAATGAGCAATTAAGAAGGAAGATGGGAGATGCTGCACGGGATAGAGTAATTGATAAATTCTCAATTCCTGTTATTCTGAAAGAATATGTATCTTTGTACGATAAAATTATGTCTTAATTGATATTCTATGAATTACAGAATGGTTCATAACTTCCTGTGAGTGGGTTAAACCATTGAATTGATGTAATACATTCCACCAATCAATGAATCGTCATGATACATTCTTGCGTAGGTTGATAGATAATCCACAAGTCCTGTCTGTATTGCCATATCAAACCATACCCATGATACTTCCTGTGCAAACTTATGTTTAGTGAATCTACCATATTGCCATCCCAGATATTTCAGGCTATCAATTGATAATTTTCCATCAAGTAATTTATGATACTGATCCATAATATAATTCTCCATTGCAAGTTCTGCATTCTGTATCTTCTCAGTATCCTTCTCCTTTATACCAATCACTCTCTGTTTGAGCAGTGCAAATAATTCATCCTGATGGATTGATCCCTGTTTTCTGTTGGCAAGTGTTTTGCCAAGTTTCTCGATCCATGGGGAATTGTAGAATGCTCTTGTATATTTGATAAATATTGGTAATTCAAATCCGATTGCCCTGACTGCTGGTGCTGCAAGTGCATAGTATGCGATCTCACCCGGTCCAGATATTCTCAATCTGATATTCATCAGATCCTGAAATACTGCCTGAGAAGTATCTACTCTCGGTCCAATTATCTTCGCAATCTTCTGAATATCCTCTTTGGTGGTGACTTCATGACTTAGTGTATGATTGCATGCGGGACAGTTTCCCTCTGCAAATACTCTGTTATCTCTGAATGCAAGAGATGTGGTTACTCTGTTGTTATCATCACCACATTCCAATGTGAATGGGGCATAATCATCATGTCTATGTGGTAAGGTGGCTTTGTATCCCATTTCGATCAGCTCATCCCTTGATTTCTGAAATATCTCTGTATATGTCTCTCTGTTCTCAATAAACAGATGAAAATTCTCAGCAATCAACTCTCTTATTTCTGGATGAGATGTGGGCAGGAATACAATTCCATAATCATTGACAATATTTGCCAGTAATCCCCATATACGGGTACTCCATTCAGATAGTGTCTTTGAGTGGTTAAAACTGGTCTTAATTATAGTCTTCACATGGGTGTATCTCTCCTGTATCAACATCTTGGAGGGGCCTTTCACCTGTTTTTTGAATCCTCTGAAATTATCATCCAGTTTACTCATCTGATCTGATAGCCACTCTACTGGTGGTATTTTTGCAGAATGTGCTGCAATACTACTCTCCTCTGGTAGATAATCCTCTGAATCTATAATATGTGCATTATGAGATATTGGATTGGGGAAATACTGTCTTGCCAGTTCTTTTTGCAGACTATCATAATCTCCCACAAAGAATACAGGTGCCAGCTTGAGATCTCTTTTCTTGAACATATTGTCCAGTGCAATCAGACTACCTACTTTATTGGCAATCAAACCTGGTCCTCCGAAAATAATTGGCTGTTGTCCCATAAGTACTGATCCATTCTCAATCAGCTGTATATTCTCATGTACCTTTGGAGAATATATTCCCAGGTCTTTGTGATATTTTATCAGTATACTCTTGAGTTTATCAAGTTTATTTTTATCAGTTCTATTTGGTTGATAATTTTTGATCGCAGTATCAACTGCTTCTCCAAAGGATCTGGGAATGTATCCCCAGAAGGATTCAGCAGATTCTTTGCTCACCTTATCATATAATACATTTGGATTAATGCTCACTAATGATATATGATTTTTTCAAGTCTTTTAAGTTATATTTACAGGAAGTATCAGAGCTACAACAAAATGTTGCAAATAATCAGAATAGACGACAAATAAATATTATCAACTGATAAAATAATAAAAGGTAGGATATATCAAGTATATTTATGTTTCAAAGACCATCTGAACCCGATATAAACACAGATTATCTTATTATTGGTGCTGGTGTTGCGGGTATCAATCTGGCAATTAAATTATCATCAATCGGTAAGGAAGTATGGTTACTTGGTTCTCCCTATGAATCTCAGCTGGCAAAAGCAGGGGTATTGCAGAACACCAATCTTCCAGAAGGTACTGTGGGTCTCAAATATATTGAGGAACAGATTAAACTGGCAAAGGAAAAAGGTGTTAAACACAAAAGTAGTCTGGTTGAGAAAATCAGCATCGGGGATTCATTTCTTGTGGAGACAAGAAGACAGAAATTCTATCCCAAATATATCATTATTGCAAGTGGTGCCAAGCAGAAAAGGATGAATTTTCCAGGAGAGGTTGATTTCTTTCACAAAGGTATATCTGATTGCTCTATCTGTGATTTCCCCCTCTATGGGGATAGGATCGTTGGAGTACTTGGAAATCATGAGTATACATCAAGAGCTGCAAATTTCCTGATTGATAAAACCAGGGGAGTACATCTGTTCTGGTACAAAAATAATGATAAACCAGAATTAGATGATAGAATTGAGCTATATCACATAGATTCCATTGAGGCAATTGGTGGGGATACAATTAGCTCTGTCAGAGTGAATACCTCAGATGGTATCAGAGAAGTAGAGCTTGAGGGATTATTCGTGGAGGGCAAGCCATATCCCTCATCTGAATTTCTCGAAGGAGTGGTTGAACTGGATGATGCATATGTGGTGATAGATGATGATTTCAGAACTAGTATATCCAATATCTATGCACTGGGAGATGTCACAGGTAAGACAAGTAACTATACTGAGGTAATGGATGCAGTGGATAGATTATTTTTGAAGCTGATCACTAAAAAATAAAAATAATATTGCAAATAATATTTGGCAATAATATTATTGAAATACTAATATTTCAAAAATCAATTGGTTAATTTTTCGTGTTTATTAGACATTCAGAGATATTAGTACCTGAAAATGGTGAAAACAAAGGATTGGTACTAATTATCAGTCCAAATGTTACAATGGGTGAGTCACTTAAAGATCAGTTACTGAGTATATCATACAGTGTGATTGGACCATTCAATTCCATGAATTCTAGTTATTCATTTATCCGTAAACAAAGACCTGACGGAGTTATTTTTCATAATGAGGATGATAATGATATTGAGGTACTGAAAAGTATGCTGGATACTGAACTTAAAGATGTACCATTGATCTTTCTGTCTCAAACTGATGTGGAGATTAATTATGATAGATTAACAAAGATAAGCACTTCACTGAATACAAAATACCTTGAGAAAATACTGGCAGAGATCATCAAACCAGAAGAGAAGACCTCTGAATATCAGTTTGTTATGTTTATCAATGAAGTTACTGCCAAAATTGTTTCTATGACTCCAGAAACTTTCCAAACACTTGTCAGGATAGAGTTGAAAACTAGTATTCGTAAATTGGTGGAATACAATATCAGTAGTATAAAATCAAGTGATGATGAGTTATCAATTCAGATAACAAATATTGATAAGTTTGATCTTTCTAAATTCAAGGATGACTGTGTGAGGGTGGTTAATAAAATAGTCAACAGTATAGATATCAGTACCGGCGAGAGATGGGCAATCTCTCTTTTTAATGACAGCATTGAGCAATTATTGATCACACAACATGTTACAAGTGATATCAGTGAATTTGCATCAAAATTGGGATTGAATATTAACAAGCTTGAGGAGACAATAGCATCGGTGATACCTGAGTTTGATGATAATGATCGGAATACCGTGGTATTCAGTATCTCTCTGGGGGACCTTGGACCTGAGCTGAGATTATCAGTATCAGATTCTCCTGCGATAAAAGATGCATTCAATGAGATGGTTGCATCACAGATACTCACACTGGTGGGCCAGGGTTCTATGTATCATGAGGGCTTGTTTGGGCCAATACCCATACCATCTTCTATGGATCTGACCGCGATAATCTATTCAAAGATGGTGAAATCTGATATAATCAAGGATGAACGTATGAAGGGTATGTCACTGAATGTCATTGGAGTGGGCTTCAAGCGTAAGCTAATCAATTGTATTCCAAAAAGAAATTTGTTAGTGGGAATATTTGAACCATTTTTGGATATTGTTAATCAAGATGAGATCACAACATCCGTACTATCAGAGATACAGAAGAATTTTGTAAACAGACTACAATGTTGAAATTATTACTATTTTAGTACCTGTTATTTTTGCAAAATCTGAGAGTACCTTCGTCACAAGATCATTCAGTAATTTGCATCAAATATCTCAATATCTCCACCAATCTCAAATGCGATTTTTGTGTCTATGAAGTCTGTAAGTGCTTCAAATAGAATATTATCCACACTGTTTCCAAATTCGGCGGTAAGGTCTTTCAATGTGTCAAGATCCTCTGCGAGTCCAAAGGTGGTGAATAGAACAAAAGAGCCTATAATTTGTGTACTGATAGAGTTGATAATGTCATATTTTGATTGTTGGATAAGTGGGGATTCATTTGGTACAAGCACTGCAACAGTGTAATCCTCCAGTGATTCTATGAACCATCTGGCACATGATGTGCCGATATCTTTCAATCTATGAATTCCATCCTGCTCCCATTTACAAGTGGGCTCATCTGTTGATGAATTTCTCATAAATATCAATAGGGCAGCAAGAAAACCTCCAATTAGTTGGCTATCTGAATCCACACATGTACTGGAGTATTTTCTTGATAATAGTACCATACCTGATTTGTGGATCACATATATCTGTGCAACACCTTCGCCAACTGAGGTGATTTTGCTCTGGTTTTCCGTGATTGAAATTCCTCCTAATCAAATATGATGGTGTCTCTCTTAAATAATGTTTCTGTTACAGGATAGTTTTATCTTGTCAGATTTACATTCTTGGCTATAAAAATGTCCTGAATTTTATTGGGGGTTATTGATCATCTTATTTGTACATACGAATTTTAAGTTGTGAAATTAATCAATTTCACACGCTCCGGTGAGATGATGTCACCACTACTCCATTGAATGTGTTTTAATACACTCTCTGGGGCTACTTTTCCCA
>JAJRQD010000157.1 GCA_024280435.1 archaeon
AATATCAGATTGATAGTGACTTAAATGCTGCTAGAAACCTTGTACTTCGATCTAATAAGTATAAACTAATCCTTGATGCTATATGCAGAAAAGGAAGGATTCCGTAAGTCCATTACTTATTGTATAAGATTTTACAATCTAGTACAATATGAAAATTACGGTAGTTGACTATTAGTTAACTAGTATTTGAAAATTGACATGAGTCAAGTAACCTATCGATTGACTTTTTATTAATGGTAATTAAAGTAAAACTATGCCAAAAGAAATTACAGCTGAAGAGATTCCAGCAATTTTGCCAAGAACACTTGCTGCCTATGTGAAAAGATCTGGAGAGGTAGTTAAGTTCAAATTAAGGACTAAAAAAACATTATTCACAATCAAAACAACTCCTGATGAAGCATCAACAATTGAGAAAATAATAACAAGCTCAAGTAATTCACTGGAAGTTGAAGAATTAGATTAATTGATAGAAATGATTGTTGATATTAGAAAAAAATGTATAAGTATAAAAACCGCATTGGAGTTATATCCGGCATTAAGAAAGTATGAAAAAAATGGTAGATTAGATTTTGGTGATAGTGATGCACTGAAAACATATAATCTTGCAATTGCCAAGATACTACTAGGTTTGGAAATCAAACTGCCAGATGACTATCTCATTCCAACCATCTGTTTGAGATATTACTACATTAAAACTCTGATGGATATAGTTAATTTTTCTAATATGTTGGAGATTGGAACGGGATCCTCTGCAATAATGGCAATGATAGCTGCCAAGGTATATGATGTGGAAGTGGATGCAACAGAGATAAATCAGAAGAGCCTTGATTTTGCTCATAATAATATTAAAAATAACCAGCTGGATGATAAAATAACTCTGTTAAAAAGTGATGGTGGTATACTTAAAGGGGTAATTAATGATAAAAAATATGATGTGCTGGTATGTTATCCGCCAATGTATCCTGATTCGGATCTATCAGATTTTACCACTGATAGAAATATCAGGGGATTTCAGGGAGCAGTCTCAGAGATGATTGGTGGTGGAGATGGTTTCGAATTCATAAGTAAACTGATTATAGAGAGTATGGAATTGGATGGGCAGATCAGAGTGGTAACAGTGCTCAATATAAAAAAAACACATTCAGATAGAGTAACTGAACTGTTTGATAGTAGATCAATACAAAATCAAGTTATTGTTATCATTGCAGGTAACCGTTCAAGATACATTAATATCGGGTATATCAGAAAAATAATGTGATCTTGTATATTTTTTGATTATAGATTATTATTAAAGAATAACGTTTAAAATAAATAGTAGGTTAAATTCTAGCATATGGAATCAGATATTAATAAATTATTTGAATGGATCAATGCTCGATATGAGGAATATGCAAAAGGTGCAATAACCGAAGATGAATATTTGACTGATCTTGAGTTCTATAAGAATAAACTGGCAAAGAGTGAGGGAAATATCGAGAAATATGTGACAAAGGAAGAAGAAGTACCTGTTGAGGAGAAGATCAATCCAAATAAGGTGAGATCGACATCTATTGCTGGGTTGCGTAAAAAATTACTAGATGAGATGTCTGAATAGTGAAATCAATTCTTATTAATTCTATCTGTTTTACAACATTATTTTTAAATTAAAAAAGTATTTTAATGGTTATAGATTAAAAATGGCTGATGATTTCGAAACAGTAAGTTTACTAGTAGATGCAGGACAGGCAAAACCAGGAGGATCAATTAATCCAACTCTAGGACCTCTTGGTGTTAACATTGGATCAGTACTCTCTGAAATAAATGAAAAGACAAAGGGCTTCAAAGGTATGCGAGTACCTGTTGAGGTAACTGTGAATAAAACCAATAGATCATTCACTATAAGTGTTGGGCTTCCACCCGCATCTGCTCTGATCAAAAATGAATTGGGTATGAAGAAAGGATCTGGTTTATCTGGAAGAGAGGTACTGGCAAATGGTACTATCGATCAATTTATCAAAGTAGCACATGCAAAGAGGACTGATCTACTGGCTGCAAGTTTAAAGGCTGCAACAAAAGAGATGCTTGGCACCTCTGTATGTCTTGGTATAACAGTTGAGGGTTTGGACCCAAGAGAAGTACAGAAGAAGATTGATAATGGTGACTTTGACAAAAACTTCACCAGTTTTGAGAAAAATAACCCTTACTAGTAATATTTTTACAAAATAAAAGTTAATGCCTTAAAAAATTATTAATTTTTTTTTTTGCTCTAGATTCAATGTTGATAGTTTAAATAAGACAACATTCTAATGTTAATTAAGGATGAGCGCAGGAAAAACTAACCCCGACATCTATTCAAAAGCAATTAAATTGATTGCAAGTAAATTAGAGAATGTAAAACTTCGTGTTAGTGATAAATTTGAAGAAGTTGAGGAAAGGGTAGATAAGATTGATAAACAGATACTCGAGCTTTCTGAAGGAATACAGGTAAAGATAAATCAAGATAAGAAGAATTCAGTATCAATTGAAGAGTTCAATAAATTAGTTGACAAGATGTCATTGATGTAGAATACAATAAACTCATTACAGAGAGAAATCACAGTACTGAAAGAACAGGCATCCAAACAGAAAGTAGTGGGACAAACATCAAGCACTGCAAAAAATATTATTCCACCGCCACCTGGTATGAAACCCGAACCAAAAGGGCCTGTTACTATCAAACCATCTATTCCTACAAAAACAATAAATGATGGCGTGAGCAGTCCTAAAAAGCCTGTTATACCAAGTGCACCAAAATCCAAAGTCACAACAATACCCAGTGCTCCAAAGATGAAAAATTTACCTAAAACAAAACCTGTATCTCCAAAGGCAGCTGTAATTCCAAGTTCACTGCCTAAGAAAAAGAGAAATATCAGTTTGAATGATGATGTGGCAGATAAGGATTCATTATTGGAAGCATTGAAAAGTATTGATAGTTTAGTTCTTGAAACAGAAGATGAAAAGAATTAGTAATTAACCCATCTGTTTTCTGTACCGAAAAAGTCACCCCACCTGTTTATTTGATTTCTGAAAAACAATTAAGGAATGAAAATAATTTGCATGGCTTTGATAATTTTTTCATTTTAAAATGTATCATTCACCATTATTCATTTTCTTGGTGATATAATCAACAAAATCTGGTACTTCATGATGTTTTTTACATACCGGTCTATATTCGATCTCATCTGAGGAACCCTCTATAAGTACTGTTGGCGATAGGGCACTATCTGCCTCTCCATTTCTCAATCTTAATGGATGTGATCCATTCTCTACACAACCATCCACACTACACACACTGTATTTTGTTTTTATAGGTGTGTCTGATAATGCCATTAGATGTGGCATGTACCCAAAGGGCTCTCCTCTGAAATCCTTGTCCAATCCACCAATCACAACATTGTATCCCCTGGCTTTTAGTATCTGTACAGCATATATTATGCTCTTGTCAAAAAACTGTGCCTCATCAATTATCACCAGTTCCTGACCATTGCATCTGTCAAGGTATTTCATCAGATCTTTGCCATGGTTGATTGAAGTTGCCTTGGCAATCTGTCCATCTCTCGATTTGATATCTCTATCTCTGGTATCAATCTCCGGTTTAAAATAGTGTACACTTGTATGTCCAAATTTCTCCGCACGATAGCCTCGTTCAATTAATTCTTTGCTCTTACCACTGTACATGGTACCAACAACGACTTCAATCGTTGCAGGATTAAATGTCTCATTGAAAGCCACGATCTTTGATACAAAAAATGACATATAATCTTTTTTGTGTAAAATGCAAATTCGGTGAACTAGAAATACTAGTATTCAAGCAAATCAATCGAGTATAAAAATAAAATATCTTGTTTTAAAAAGTTAGGTAATACATGAAAAAAATATCTGTACATGCAATTTTCAGTTTAATCAAGGGTATAATTGTTGTCTAGTAATTTGACAATAACCGCAATTATTCTGATCAATTTGAGTATAAATTCTACCATTTATCTAGATGTGTTGATCCACTGTAATTTTTGATGTACTCTATGATTTCTTTGGGGTTATCTGATACATAATACAACTCTTTTCCAGCACTTTTGATAAATTTATCATCAATCATTTGTTCTATAAATTTCATGAATAAATCATAGTAGTTGTTAATATTGTAGAACACTACTGGTTTATCTATATATCCGAGTTGCTTGAGTGTGATTATCTCAAGTATCTCTTCAAGAGTACCGAAGCCTCCGGGCATACAGATAAATGCATCTGACATATCATTCATCACGTTTTTTCTCATGCTCATATCTCTGGTGATGATCAATTCATCTGCATCTCTGTATTCAAGATTTATCTTAAGTAATGATTTTGGTAATACTCCTCTTGCAATTCCTCCGTGTTTCTGCATTGATCTTGCCAGATCTCCCATGAGACCTATATCTGCACCACCCCATACCAGTTCAAAATTATTCTTTACCATGATTTCTGTCAGTATATCAGCAGCATTGCCGTATAATTCATCAATGTATTTGCTAGAAGAACAGAAGATACAGATTTTTTTTTCCATCTATTTGATGCAAGTTAAAGTAAGTTTTAACATTTTTCTATCTATATCAAATATTTTTTGACTATTATTTGGCGATATATGATATTAACTCAAAGAAGTATTATATTATTGGCTTTTTTTGCTCAGTTTATGTCAGATTTTAGTATACTCAAGGCAAGTGGTTTCCTCTTGTTATTGGGTTTATCAATCTATATTACAATGGATGCTCTGATTCAACTATACAAAGTATTGAAGAAGGGTAAACCCAATCCTGAAAGAGTAGGTGATTGGGGTGCCAGGTCTAAGCTAGTACTGGTCAATGTATTTGGGCAGAAGAAGATGTTGCGTAATCCCGCAGGATATGGTCATCTTATCATATTCTATGGCTTTATCTTTGTGACAGTTGTCTCACAGGAAGTGTTTATCAGGGCATTCTTTCCTGATTTCAGTTTCAAATTTCTTGGACCAGTATACTATGGTTTATTATTTGGAGAGGATATTCTATCTATTGGTGTTATAATTGCAATTATCATTGGATTATGGAGGAGATATATTCAGAAACCAATCCGGTTCAAAGATGATCTTGCACATTCCAAGGGGCTTAACAGGGATGCAACAATTATTCTGATTGCAGTTGGTCTACATATGATCTTTGGAATGCTGTTAGAATCAATAGAGATTGCAACCAATACTCATCCATTACCAGAAGCTGCAATTGTCTCCAATGCATTATCAAAGATGTGGACTGGAGATGTGCATGTGTTGGGAGAATTTGTATGGTGGGCACATGCAGCAACTGTCTGGGTATTTATGATTTATATTTTTGGAACCAATGTCAGAGTACCAAAGAATTATCCATCCAAACATTTCCACATACTCTCTGCTGCCATTAATATCTTTTTTGGTAATCTGAAACCAAAGGGTAGGTTATCTCTGATAGATTTTGAAGATGAATCACTTGAGATATATGGTGTGAATGATATCAAAGATCTGAAATGGGATCAGATGTTGGATCTGTATTCATGTACTGGTTGTGGAAGATGTCAGGAATTATGCCCTGCATATCTAAATGATCAGCCATTATCTCCCAAGGCATTAATTCTCAATATGCGGGATCAATTACTGGAAACTGCAACTATCTGGAAGAATGATCCCGGATCTGATGCAGAGATGGAGAGACCATTGATAACGGGAGTAGTACCAACGGAGACATTATGGAGCTGTACCACCTGTCTTGCATGTACAGTTGCCTGTCCTGTGATGATCGAACATGTGGATAAGATAGTTGACATGCGTAGATATCAGAGTATGATGGAGGCAGATTTCCCAAGTGGGATACAGAACGTATTTGATGGTATTGAGGTGAATTCCAATCCCTGGAATCTACCCAAATCTGATCGTGATATATGGGCAGATGGATTGGATCTCAAGAGAATGAAGGATCATCCAGATACTGAGTTGTTGTTCTATGTTGGTTGTGCAGGTTCATTTGATGAGCATGCCAAGAAAGTATCCACAGATCTTGTCAAGATACTGAAAACCGCTGGGATTGATTTTGCAATTCTTGGTAAGGAGGAGAAATGTACTGGTGATCCTGCAAGAAGAATGGGTAATGAATATCTTGCTGTTGAGATGATGTCTCAGAATGTGGAACTTCTCAACTCTTATAATTTCAAAGAGGTGATCACTTTCTGTGCACACTGTTATAACAATCTGGCAAATGAATTACCTGATTTTGGTGGCCATTATCGTGTGTACCACGCAGTGGATTATATGGCAAAATTACTTGATAGTGGTAAAATCAAGGTGGATACATCTAAACCTCTGAACATCACCTATCATGATGCTTGTTATCTAGGAAGGCACAATGACAAATACAAAGCACCTCGTGCAATACTTAGTCATTTCAAAGGGGTTAATCTGGTTGAGATGGAGATGAACAAGGATAAGGCCTTATGCTGTGGTGGTGGAGGTGGTAGGGTATTCTATGAACAGGAGGCTGGTACTGACATTAACAAGGCGAGGGTCGAGATGGCTGTCAAGACAGATTCTGATGTGATTGGAGTAAGCTGTCCTTACTGCACAGTGATGTTAGAGGATGGTATAAAGAATATGAATGCAGATATAGAGGTGCTTGATCTGGTTGAGATAATTGCCTCAAGATTGCTCGAATAGTTCTGATGCATAGATTATATAATATATTATGAAAGATAAATTCTAATTTTATAAAATTGTAAAACTTATTGATTTTTAAGTGAGATGATATCACCTGTAATTAAGATTTTGGGATATATTATATAAATCGAGTACACATAATAGTTATTTACACAATATATTTTTGAATTAGTATATTTTTAATATGTTTATTGAATTCTTTATACTAACTGCGATATTATTTATGTTCCCTGCTTTATCACAGCTGCGGATATATCTTAAAACGAGAATAAGGGCATATGCTATGTTGGGTATGGCATTCGTTGTGGCTGCTCTTGATAG
>JAJRQD010000158.1 GCA_024280435.1 archaeon
AATTTTTATTTTGGTGGTCACATAATCCTATAAGTTACCTGTTAAAGATATAAATTTGATATAATTTTCTGTATTTATTGTTATCCACTCTCATAATTCCATAATATCACATCAGAATTGGCAGGGTAATAATTATCAGAGGCGTAGTTTGATCTAATCCCATTTATATAATATATCCAGTAATAACCCGTGATATTCACATTCTGTATCACATTGTTAATTCCCTCCACAAAAAATGCATTAGCATATTTTTTGTATTGTATGTCTGTTGTGTCATTTAATATACTGAATACCGATTGGTTGGAATATACTGTCAATTGTATGCTAAAATTGGCAATTATTCCATTATATGAGATATTCTCAGTTATGGTGATCAACTTAACCTCATCTGACGGTGGCGGTGTATTGACTGAGGAAAGTACAATAATCAGTACAATCACCAATGCCAGTACAATAGCTGAAATTCTTTTTTTATGCAATTTTCTCATAGATATTTTTTTTACAATAACTGATGGATATTTGATCTCTAGAATACTGGTGATATTTCCGTATATTGATGGAATTAAGGAGAACAAGAATGTATTCCCAATTATATGGAATATACTAAAATACAGTCCTACAAAAAGACTAGAAAGTAATAAAGTCATGAAATCTGTGTTGCCAGTAGAATTGAGCAGGGCATATGGTATTGTTACAAGTATATCAAATATCAGTGCAGAGATCAGCCCAATTGTTGCAAATCCCTCTGTTGTATCAACAGATATTTTTCTTGCTAAAATACCCAGAAACATAATTATCATCCATGCACTAAGTTTGAAAAAGAATATTATGCCAGATGTTGAGAACACAAGTGTGGCCAGGATCTCCCAAGAAATTATCATCACAATAGAAGTTATCACTGCAAATCTCTTTCTGAAAATATAACCCAATAAGAATGCAGTGAGTGATATAGTCTCGAAATTAGGTATCAATATCAGTACAAAACTTGTAGCGATACCTGCTGCGGCAATTTGAATACTTAATGATATATCATGTATAGATTGCAGATTATCACTCTCTAGATCTAATTTTTCCACAAATCCAACAATGTCTGTATTAAGATAAATATTTGTAAAGAGTTTTATTTTTTTATATTTAGATCAATTTACTTTTTGAATTCTTACTTTGGAAATATAGTATATTTTTATTTATACTAAAGCAATTTATAAATAAATTAATATTTATCTTAAGATAGGAGTATCTCCGATTCGGATTTATCGAAATCCCTGAGGTAATTTGATTGACTGAAAAATATTTAACTATTGATGAATTAACGTCTGAACTTGAAATGGTGAAGGAAGATCCTGAATTCTATATACCAATTCAAATAATTGAGGACTTGAAGGAAAAAATTACTTCTAGAGCTGAAAAGATTGCAGCTATTAAAAAAATAGAAGTGGGTGATAACACCTTCATTTCAAAATCTAACTTGGATAAAATTATCAAAGAGGTACACCGTGGTTACAATTTTGCACAGATTGATCCAGGATCTGCTGTGGGTATGGTTGCAGCACAATCTATTGGTGAACCCGGTACACAGATGACACTACGTACCTTCCATTTTGCAGGTATAAGGGAGATGAATGTAACACTTGGTCTACCACGTCTTATCGAGATACTTGATGCAAGAAAAAATCCATCCACACCGACAATGGATGTGATAATTGAGGAAGAATTCCGTTCTGATAAGAATATGGTCAAAAAAATAGCCAATAAAATTGAATTGACAACTGTGAATTCAATTGCTACTGCAATTGAGATTGATGGACGTACAAGTATGATCAGAATTCATCTTGATGAGGAATTGCTTGATGACAAGGATATAACTCCCGATATGGTACTGGAGAAGATACAGTACCGACGAGAGATAGATGTCAAATTAGATGGTAATATTATTGAGATACAGGGAGAGAAATCAGAGGACCTCAAGAAAAATGCATCAGAGGCACAGAAGTTGAAGGAAAAAATAAAAGATATTCCAATCAAAGGACTGAAGAATGTAAACAGGGTGCTGATTTCTAAAATCAAAGAAGGAGATAAGAATTCAAAGGATGAATACAAGATCATCTCTGATGGATCAAACTTTATGCAATTATTACGTATTCCAAAGATAAATCCAAAGAAATCAACCACTACACATCTACATGAGATCCAGAATACTTTTGGTATAGAAGCTGCGAGAAATGCCATTCTCAGTGAGGCAATGAATGTAATGAGCAAACAGGGTCTTGATCTTGATAAGAGACATGTGATGCTAGTATCTGATTTGATGACCTGGGATGGTTCAATAAGGCAAATCGGTAGACATGGTATTTCTGGTCAATCAAGCTCAATTCTAGTCCGAGCTGCCTTCGAAGTTACTGTTAAACATCTATTGGAAGCATCTATCAGTGGACTGAGTGATGAATTATCTGGTATAGTTGAGAACGTCATGGTTGGACAGGAAATTGCTCTGGGTACAGGAATAATTAACCTGACTATCAATCCTGATTACAGAAAATTCACAAAATAGTCAAATAAAACTTTATAAAATTCAAGCCTAATATCTGATTTAATCAAATTAGTTTCAATACTAATTCAGATTAACAGAGCCAAAATATATAATCTATCAATATTTAACTCAAAGAATTGCTGAATGTGTAGGATTGCAAAAATTGTGGTTATAATTCATTTAACCGATTCAATCATTGACATATCAAGATATGTGAAAATACTGAATTGCAATAGTAAAATAGCTAAAAAATAGATTTGTAAAAATAATATAAAATAAATGCCAACTATTCTTCTGTCTCTTCTGTATCAAGGATTCTGTCCATAATCACATCAAGATTGACAGCCAACCCAAAATCACTCTTAGCTGAGTCTACATTATCCTCTCCAAATCTAAACTGAATAATATCTCCTGATGAATTACGTACTGTCTGATCATAATGACTCGATAAATCCTGCAATGCATTGACCAATCTTCTCT
>JAJRQD010000159.1 GCA_024280435.1 archaeon
TTTCATAAATCTATTATTCAGTATTATTTTTAAAGTTCTTTCATCTGGGTAATAGCATACATAATATTTCATTCGGTTGACCACAAAATCAGCTTTGCCAAAAATATAAATACCAGTATGATAAAATACTATTTAAATCACTTGTATTTATTTTCATATTTAGCTTGAATTGAATGAGAACACCGTATGGTTTACTTATTAAATTAATATCACAAATGCCATAATCATCCATTTACCTAGTATTTATATACGATATATCAAGATATGGTATTGAATGAATGTTCCAAATTCCTATATTGAATTAATTGAGGATGATAAAAATCATCAGTGTGATAATGAAGACTTCTGTGTGAATGTGGTTGCAGCTGCGAAATTACCATCCCAATTTGGTAAATTCACTGCACTGGCATTTCATCAGAATGCAGATGACAAAGAGCATGTTGCATTTGTCAAGGGAGATGTGGTGGGCAAAGAGAATGTACTTGTGAGAGTACACTCTGAATGTCTCACTGGAGATGCAATAGGAAGTCTGAGATGTGATTGTAGAGAACAACTTGAAGGTGGATTGAGCAAAATAGAGGATGAGGGAGAGGGGATAGTACTCTATCTCAGACAGGAGGGAAGAGGTATTGGGTTAATAAATAAATTGAGAGCATACAAATTGCAGGATGAGGGATTAAATACTGTGGAGGCAAATGAGGCACTAGGATTTCCAGATGATATTAGAGAATACAAACTTGCATCTCATATGTTGAAAACACTGGATGTAAAATCAGTCAGACTACTCACAAACAATCCAAATAAAGTAGCTCAACTTGAGAAATATGATATAAATATTGTAGAGAGGGTTGAACATATCTATGCACCAAATATATACAATGCATTTTATCTCAAAACCAAAAAAGAAATATCAAATCATCTGTTCTGATTATTCTAGATTTATCAACTCTATTCAAAATTATAGAGCTCTACATGTCCATTACCCAATAAATAGGTATCTTTAAGTATCATCTTTTTACCTATGTCTCTGGAAAACAATGATACTCCCTTTGGAAGCACTATATTTCCACGATATAATCTCATATGGGATACCAGGCCACTGTTGATGAAATTCATTATTACCTGTGACCCACCCTCAATCATTACATCACCTTTTTTCCCAATTGAATTCAGAAACTGATTTACTTTGAGAATAATCACTTCAAGATCCGTTGTGGCAATCTTATGCACTCCTGGAATAGAGACCTCAGATTCACTTACCCAAATAGTTTGAGAGATTTGCTGATCCTGAAATACTTTTGCAGTGGGTAAACATCTTCCTCTTCTATCGAGAATTATCCGCACAGGATGATTAATATCCCCCTCTGAGATATATTTCTCCTTGGTAAGCAAACTTGGATTATCAACAATTATAGTATTTGATCCAACTAATATTGCAGCAATTGTATTTCTCATATTATGGACCACATTCCAATCCTCATCACAAGATATCTCAACCTGCTCTCCAGGATTTGATATTTTTCCATCAAAACTCACTGCTACATTGATAAACCATTCTCTATTCATCGGTACTACTCCACTTATCCACGATATCGGTATAATCTGCATTACTAACAATCCATTCTTTAATATTTCTCCGCTCTATTTTTGCGGGTAAACTGATAGACATGAAATTAGAATTACCCACATTCAGACCCCAGTCAAGCCCACAAATATCTGCACCCTCCACTGTGGCCATTGATAGAATTCTATCATACGGAATAATCTTTACCAGACTTTTCATCTCATCCCAGATTGATAATTTATGAAACATTGCATTATCAGTACCAATTCCCAGTTTGATATCTCTATCAAGAAGTTCATCAATAGGTGGAAGTCCACTATTTGTGAAAATATTAGACCTCACACACAGAATTGCTGGTGTTGAAGTTTTCTCCATCAGTTCAATATCAGCACTATCTGCATGTGTAATATGAATAAGAGCATCCACGTGCATATCATCAATTGCAAATGCAATATCACTTCTATTCAACATATCAAATGAATATTTCCGGATTGAATTACCCTCAGATACATGAATAAATGATTTACCACCACCTTCTGCAATAATTCTAGACATCAGTATCATAGTATCCGCATCAAATGATCTGATGCTTCTGAATCCAATACAAGTACTATCCGGTATATCTTCAATCTCATCAACTGTGGGTCTTCCAAAAGGAATGAAATTATGGTTTTCAACGGGGTAGTGAATTATATCATCCAGACTACCCTCTCTGAAATCACTCCAACCCAATACACCCATTCCCATTGCTTCATTGTATGAATGAAGTATAGATCGTTTCAACTCAGATTTGGATTGATTTTTCAGAAAACGGTGTTTAATTCCGCCCTTACCAACAAGCATTTCCAAACTATCTGTCCTCACACCCCGCAGTGGAAAGTCAGCAGAATGCACATGTGCATTGAACAAACCAGGCATGCAGAGAAGTGAATTATCTACCTCCGATACCTCCTCGATTGATACTATATGTCTGTCATCCACCAGTAGAACTACATTCTCAAGTAGTTTTAATTCCTTACCAACAAACGCATACCTGAACCTCAGTTCTTGCATAACTAATCCATTACCAATGCATATAATACAGTAAAGATATGTGCAAATAATAATTTGTATTTGATTTATGAAAATACAATTACCAATAAAGAATATTTTACCACTGAAAATCAATAATACAAATGATGAATATCAAAATCGATATAAAGTCTTAATCCAAATATAATTTGTAGGAGATAACTCTTACAGTCGGGATACAGAAGTGTATGAAAATGCAATGAAATACATATTCAAGACCTGAAGCATCATTTGGGGGTGTAGCGTAGCCCGGCAGCGCATTCGGCTCCAGATTAAGTACCATTATGGTAACTTAAGAAAAAACCGAAAGGTCAGGGGTTCAAATCCCCTTGCCCCCATATTTTTTATATTTGTCGTGGAAAATTGAATAATTTTCTCACATGTATTATTTTTCTCACATTTATTCTAGGAAAA
>JAJRQD010000160.1 GCA_024280435.1 archaeon
ATTGCCGGTTCTTTGACTGATAAAATATCAAATGTAATATTAATCATGATAGGGTCCATAGGACGTGGTCTAGCTTATTTTCTTCTGTACTTCTCTATTGCTACCTCTTCATTTGTAATGATGGTTGTTGGAAACTTCCTACTGGGTAGTATGGCAGGTTTTTACTGGATACCATTTGATAATTTGATTGCAAAAAAATCAAGAGCTGAAAATAGATCAGAAGCATATGGTAAGCGACAGTTAATTATGGGTCAGGGGATCATGATTGGTACTATCATTGGATTTACAATTATGAATACGGTGAATGGATTTGGAATTGATAATAATTATCTCCTTTATTCAGCTCTTGTTATCTATGGAATATCAAATATACTTGGAGGTATTTTATTTTATATCAAAGTAGATGAGAGTATCACAATTGATACAGTCAAGGCAGAAAACCAATCTTACATATCATTTCTGAAGAATATGGATAGTAAATTGCTTATTGGTTTCTTAATATTACTTGTAGTGATATTTTTATCCTCAAGCAATACAAACATGGCAAAACCATTTATTATAGTATTTCTTACAAAAAATATAGAGAGTGATCCAAGTATTGCCTCATTTGCATTTCTACCAGCTGGTATTTCATCGATGCTTCTAGCACCAAAACTGGGTAAACTAGTGGATCGTTTGAATATTAAACTGGTGATCATCTCATCAGCCATACTAGGTGGTATTACAACTTGGTTTCTTATCAATACAGATTCTATTATTCTATTCTCCATATTACTAGTGATTGATACTACAATTGCCACTGGTACTGGATTGGTAATTCAGAGTGTATTCAGTAAGATCTCTCAGAAGAACAGAGGTAAGGTATTTGGTCTAGCAACAATATTTGGTGATCTTGGTGCAATAATTGGTCCTGTTATTGGAGGTATACTATGGGATAAGTATTCATACAAATCACCATTTATTGCCTCCATAATTGTGGAGTTGTTATTAGTACCATTTTTTGTATTTGCGATAACCCGACTTAAACCATTCATTAAGGAAAAAATTAATACATGATTTATGTTATAAAATTGTTGGATGAGTTACTAGTATCAAAGAATACTAGTTTTTAATTATCTGTCCATCTTTTATGTATATCTCTCTATCTCCATATCTCACAAAATCTTTATTATGAGTAACAAGAACGATTGTGATACCAGTCTCCTCATGATATTTTTTCAATAAATCCATGATTCTGACAGCAGTTTCTATATCAAGATCACCAGTTGGTTCATCTGCAAATATCACATCAGGTTTGGCAATTAATGCTCTAGCGATACCTAATCTCTGCATCTGTCCCCCAGATAACAATGCAGGTCTATTATTTGCATATTCACCAATACCCACATCTTTTAGCAAATCTAGTATTCCAGATTGCAATTCTTTGGATAGGCCTGATAGATCCAGTGGTAACCTGGTATTCTCATATGCAGTGAGGTGAGGTATCAGTGCATAGTTCTGGAATATAAATCCATAGTGATCCCTCCTAATTCTGGTTCTTCTGCTATCCTTCATGGCAAGTAGGTTCTCATTGTTAAAGAATACCGCACCTCTATCTGCATCATCAAGTCCTGATAGTAGGTTCAGTAATGTAGTTTTTCCAGATCCAGATGGACCTCTGATCACCACAAATTCTCCTTTATCTATTTTCATATCCACACCTCTGAGCACGTAAACACTTGAATTGCCTCTTCTGTACATTTTGAACAATTTATTGGTCTCAAGAATTGCCTCGTTATAAATTGGGGTATAGATCTCTTTTTCCACTCTTTCAAATGCAATACCTGAATCCATGGTGGTGAAGCTGGGTATATCCTCAAATCTGTGTATCCACAGTATTAATGCCCCCACCTCTGCTTTCAATAATATTGTCTTTTTGAAAAATTCAGTCAGAAACACTATATCCGTGCTTTTCTCATAATTATTTTTTACAATAGCTCTAAGTTTTTCCTTCAATCCTACAAGTTTATTATCAAGTCTATTGAGTTTCTCAGTACTGAAATTTGATAAGCCCTCTACATCATTTTCTATCCATGTTTTTAGATCATTGGAGTATACATTTGAGAATTCATTCATTGTGGATTGTAATATATCAATTACTCTTGATAATTGTCTTCTGAATAATTTAATGTTTTCCTGCAATCCAGAGAGTACTCCAATGAAATTCCTCAACATAGGTAATATTCTTTTATCTACTTTGTTATCAAATTTATCTAGAAATTCCATATACTCTATACAAAGGAGATCCATATTGTGGATTAAATTATCTGAAAATGGTAGAAAATTCAATCCAAAATTAGTGATTATCAATTCATCAATGATGCTTGTTATTTCAAAATGATTGTTTTTATCACCATTAGGTATTTTAATCACTCTATCTTTCAGAATAATCTTACTGGATTCATTGTGATGTAAATCCCAGATACACACAAATGCATTACCTATCAGATGCTCTATCATAGTCTCAACATTATTAATTGCTCTTGTCCTGTTCTCATTCATCAGAGAATTCATATACTCAATATCGTATGATTTGAAAGTTTCAGTATACACCTTTTCATTCTCAAAATGATCTGAATTATTGCGATATGTATTGAACAATTCTTTTGAATATCTCTCAAATCTCTTATGTAATTGTAGTTCCAATTCTTTTCTCTGATCTTTGGAGATATCTTTCTTAAACGAGACAGAAGAAACTACAAAAGTATTGATTCTGTTATTACTGATGTCTATACCCTTGATATGTTTTTTGAAATCCTTTTTCATCAATTTATGCAGTTTATTTACTCTTTTCTCGTGATTCCAGTCCACAAGTATACCAGCAGTGAAACTACCATATGCCTCTGAATTGAATAAAGTCATTTCAACACCTCATCACTGGCAACCTTGCCATGTTCAATTCTGAGTATTCTATCACATTGTTCTGCGATTGTCTGTGAATGTGTGACGATAACAATACTCATCTGAGGGTTCTCTCTGATAGTTCTCTGGAATAACTTCATTATGTCTGCACTGGTCTCACTGTCCAAATCACCGGTTGGTTCATCACCCAGTATCAGTAATGGCTCTGTGATAAGTGCTCGGGATATGGCTACTCTCTGCTGTTGTCCACCAGATAGTTCTCCGGGTAGATGATTCATCCTATCACCAAGCCCAACTTCTTGTAACATCATTTTTGCTTTCTCAATTGCATCATCTGGTGAGTAACCCTGAAGTAGCAGGGGAAGTGTAACATTTTCAAGTGCCGTCTGGCTATCGAATAGATTGAATAATTGGAATATAAATCCAATATTATCTAATCTGAAATTAGTCATCTCTCTCTCTGATATCTCACCGATATTATTTCCACCGATATTAATTGAACCCGAGCTATATTTGTCAAGACCTCCCACCACATTGAGTAGGGTAGTCTTTCCACATCCAGAAGGTCCCATGATTGCTATCATCTGTCCTCTTGGAATATCAAATTCAATACTTTTGAGTACATGAACCTCATTATTCTTTCCTTCATTGTATTTCTTGTCTAGAGAATTCACTCTGATCAGAGGCATATTCTCCGTATTCTTTAATTTTAATCTAGTTATTGTTCCTGTCATTGTAATCACTCCTATCCTGTGTATCTCAAAGCTTGAGATGGTGCAATTCTTGATGCTCGTACTCCTGGAATTATCGCACTTATCAGTGCTACACCAATGATTATTGCTGAATATGCTCCCAGTATGTCATATGGTAGTACCATTCTTGTCTCAAATATATTTCTGGCAAACATGTAGCTCATCAGTATTCCATTAATGACACCTGTAATCAATCCAAATAATCCAAGAAATACCATTTCTATGATAACTGAGCTGACTACTTTATTTCTTGAGAAACCAATAGCTCGCATCATACCAATCTCTCGCAATCTTTCAGACACTGACCTCATAGCTATTATTGCCATACCTGCTGCACCAATCAGTAATCCAATACTGGCAAAAGTTGCAAGGAAGTCCCAAAAACCTGCCTGTTGTTTCCATAGTGCTGACATCTCTGTATGGATTAATCTGCTTGTTGCACCAACTAGTACTCCTAGTTTTGAAGATAATGAATTTGGATCATCAAGGTTATTTAATTTCTGCTGAATTGAGAGTGCAATTCTCTGGTTCTCAGTATCATCAAAGAATCCATTCACTGTCTTAACAAGGAATAAATTTGGTGATTTGATATAATCAAATACTTCAAGTCTATTTGCCAATTCAGGTGTAACCATCAGTGAATATCCAAATCCATCAACAGGTCCAAGGAAATCATTTGAAGCAGTTACTTGCTTTGCAGCAACCACCTCTGATCCATTCTCTCCTTTTGCTTGCATGTATATATCAGATCCAGATGTGGCAAATATATCTCCCAGTACCATGTACTCATCAAATTTCTCTATTTTAATATCACCAGTTTCTGCAGATGTATAATTACTCTCTAGCTCAAATTTTCTCTCTGCAAAGAAATCCTTCATGATAGTTTTTGATAAATCCATGAGTTCGAGCTCTGAAATACCCGTTTTTTTCTCATATAATTTCTCATCAACACGTTCCACAGTGATGACATATGAATTTTCGCCCCAATCTCCATCTGGATTCAATATATCCTCTCTCAGCTCTATTACCTGTCGAAAGCGCAGATCTGAATTGATATCGAAATCAGCATTGTCTGTATTTGGGTTCTCATAGTAAATTGGTATCATCGCAGATCTGAATGAGTATACCTGTGTTACCCCCTCAATATTCATAATCTCTGCTGTGATGTTATCTGAAGGTACTTGTGTGTTTATCAAAATATCATTTCCCTGAGATCTCCATTCATACTGATTAACAAGACTCTCAGTCATTGTTACTGATATTGTCGAAACAAATACATTGATGATTAGAATAATAGTGAATATAGTAAATAATAGTGTAGCTCTTGACTTTTTCTTGATCAACTGCTTGGTAGTCACCTGTGAAACAGCTCTTAATGGGGTAAAGATGAAGAATATTTTATTAATTGTTCCCATTATAGCTTCAAAATTCACTATCACAAGCATTGCAGATCCAATGATCATATACAGGAGCAAAATTGTGAACAGATTATTTCCATCTCCTTCTTCCACTATTGTCAAGCCCCAGAACATATCAAAATAGGCTAGTCCTAGTATTGCAATAGCTGAGATATTCAAGCCAAAGCGTTTATTGAATTGTGTGACAAGTAATCCTATACCAGACAGTGATAGACCGAATGATGTGATTATTGGTGTGTGGTTATCAATATTCTTCCAAACCTCAACTTTCCAGAATTCTCCAACATTACTGGCATTCAATATGCCGACAATAATCAATAATACTCCAAAAAATATTATCTTCCATCTACTAGAGACATTCTTTGTCTTTGTAGATTTAATACCTCTTAGTTCTTCGGTAATTGAATTTCCAGAAGCAGCCCATGCTGGTATGGCAGCGGTAATCACTGATAATAGTACTCCAAGAGTGAATGCACCGGTGATTACAGATTGGGATAATGTGGCTTTGGCCTCATCTGCACCAGGCATTTCAAATAATGCATTAATTGTTCGTTGCATCCAATCAGCATATGGAAGTCCCACTAGTAATCCAAAAACAGAGCCGATCACACGAACTATACTGGATTCTATTAGAAATATTCGGAATATCTGTCCTCGGGATGAGCCCATGGCACGGAGAACTGCTGTCTGATATGATCTGTCATCAAAATTCATTGCCTGCACATTTATTATCAATAGAAGGGCAGTTAGATTGAGCATGAATACAAACAGATTAAGTACCCCCACAAGACCTCTCAGATTTTCCTCTATATTCTCAGCTGCTACATTTCGCTCAGAACGGACAATCGCAGTTGGTAATCTTTCAGATAGCATCTCTTTCAAAGTATCCACAGCATTCTCTAACATCTCTTTTCCTGGAAATGTTTGCTTATTAATATCCAGATCATTGATATTTCTTGATAACACTCCACCCTCTGATATCTGTTTGAAGGATAATCTAATCACATTGATGTGATCTTTCATCCCATCAATCATCTTCTGCTGTACCTGTGCAATATTGATAACATATCTTGAAGCAGGTCTGAATACGAATTCTCTACCTCGACCGAGTTTGGCATCAAATATATCTGCAACCTTTACTGTCATTGGAACTGGTTCTCCCTGTCCATTATCAATAGTTGTCTGGAATGTATCACCAATTTTCAGATCCAGACTAATAGCCAGTTCATTATTTATTATTACCTGGGGCATACCTTGACTGTTGAGAGTTGAGTTTATGTCTATAACCTTTCCTTTCATATCATAGTACTGTCCAAATTGTGGATCATCAGTTTCTATAGCATACATAGAAACTTTGGCATCGATTTTACCAGCTGAGTATAGTACGTTTGAATATGTCTCAATTGATTGTGTTATTCCATTCAATGTACTCAAATTTGGATCTGCAGAGTTTGATATTATATCTGTAATATTTGATGGAAAATAAGTACTTGATGGATCCTCAATGGTAATATCTGTATCTGCATTTAATCCCCACCATGAGTCTGAGAATGCTCCATATATTCCATTGCTTGCAGCTCCAACACCAACTAGTAATGCAACTGCGAGAGTTACTGAGAATACAGTCAGTAAATTTTTCTGTTTTCTCCTCAGTATTGATTTCAATGCATATTTTATGCTAAACAGATAAAATACCTCCGAGATTTCTAGTCAGACTTTGTATTGAATCTACCTTAACAGGCAATAACAATAGCTTCATGAGTATATCATAATTTGTTACTCCTTTAAAGGTAACATTTTGATACTTGATCATATAATATACTTGTAGGTCATCATATTTAAATTAAACCTTTGTTTCTTCGAAATAAAATCAATTTTTCATATTTTGTTATTACTATTAGGGTAACAATATATTAAAAATGTATTCACTGAGTAATAGATAGTTCTAGGAAGAATTTATATTGATATGTTCCTTATATTTTTGATAGGTAATCTCCTCGATTATATACCAGGAAAGTATAAGTGTTGTGAATATTATCTGCCAGATACCTTTGGATAATGGCATAGGTCTTAGTATCAGAGGATATGCAATGGCATATGCAAATATTACATAACCAAAGTTAGATAGACCTCTGAAAATATAAAGGTGTTCAGTTTTACTTATCACCATGGAATAATTCAGGATGGATAATGTGGCTATAAAGAAGAAAATTATTGCACTTAACAGATGAAAATAGTGTAACTTATCTGAATTTGGTAGCAACCCTAGTCCAATCTGACCCAGAGCACTGATTTTTCCAAACTTTATTGTAAGATCAATATCTGAGACTAAATGCCTTGAGATTGTCATGTATCTTGAGAAGTAGAAAAATAATAGTATCCCATTAATAATATTTGTCAGATTGAAGAATAGAGAACTCTCATTGATCACACCAAGTTCACTTAGCTCATTATATTTTGTATAGGATCTGGTTGAGAATATAAGATAGCTAACTGAGCTGACAAGACCCACAACATATAATTTTCCTATTTGAATAGTATTAATCACAACAGATTACTTCCCACAATCATATTAAAACCTAATCAAGAAAATATGTATAGTGAATTGAAAATTTAGTGATTTCAAGTTCTATAATCATATAATATTATTTTTTGCCATATTAATGTGAGTATAATTGAATAATTTGCAGAACTGAGCATTCAATTTGATTTTGAATGACGGACTGCAAGTAATTATTTTTAATAATTTAATAATGTATAAAAATATGGAATTAGTTTATCATAAAAAAGTTGATTTACCTGGATATGTGAAGATGCAGTTACCTGAGTTGATGCAGAGAATGTATGCTCTGAATTATCAGTTACCACCACCAGATCTTACTCATTTTGCTTCAACCCTTGCAGATATTGATCCAGCTTATTCAAGTAATTTCATTATTGTGAAAGAAGAGGATACTTTACTTGGATATCTACAATTTGACTGGATAATCAGTGATGATAATAATTATCTCAATCTGGCTGAGATATTCGTGGTTGAGGAATACAGGAGAAATAAACTGGCATCTAGAATGCTATCAAAGATGTTGAATTATATTCCCAAAAGCTTGAGAAATGTTATTTTATGGTCTGTGAACGATACTGATAGTGAGACATTCGTTAAATCCATATTTGATGTCAATTTAAAATTCTCAGCAATCAACAGTGCGATGGATCTAAAGGAGGTAACTGTACAAGATACCAGGCTACCTGATGGGTATGTATACAAATTTATAGATAATGCTTCCTTTGATTTATCTGAGAAATTATTAATATCCTTTGTTAAATTGGTGAATGATATAAACAAATCTGAAGAAGATGAGATGACACTTTCACTGCTATTAGATCGATATATGTCAAGAAAGAAGATGGGATTCAAATACAAAACTTTCCTGATTCACAACAATAATGATGTATTTGCAATTAATGAGATAATTATCAAACCTCTACAACCAGAAGTTGCACACAGTACTGTTATTGGATTAAAAGATGGTTCAGATATTGTATTGTTGAATTATCTTAACAAACAAATGCATGAAAAACTGGTATCTGAGAATGTAGTTGAGTATATCACAATAGATGAAGTGAAATTCAATAATCAAAAAATTTGTTGACAGATCTCGGTTATAAATCCCAATCTGTGATTTCTATCTATGAAATGGATCTTATTACATTCAAAAATAATTTAAACTGAAATTACATACACTCAGTATTCAATATCAAGTAAATCAGCTGTTGATACAATTCCCACTATTTTACCACTGTCCACCACCACTATGCTCCCATAATGTCTCAGTAAAGAGCTTATCTCCTTTACCTTTGCAGATTTTGGAACCATTGGAATAGCCTCTCCCATCACATTCTCAACTATCTCATTTTTAAGGGAACTGAAGTTGTGGTAGGTCTCTAGCAGGTCCAGCCACATCCGCTCATTTACAGATCCAATCACCAGTTCACCCCTGACAACAGGTAGCTGGGATATAGAATATTTACTCATCAGGTCTCTTGCCTCACTTACAGTGGCAGTTGATTTCAATTTGACTATATTTCCAGTCATTATTTCAGATACCTCCGTATCTATGCGTAAATCCTCCTCAAGTAGTACCTCAAAAATCATTGTTGCAATCTCATAAGAAGGTATCTGTTTTCCAGCTTCATATTTTGGTATCAAACTCTGTGATTTACCAATTTTATTTGCTAATTTTGTCTGGGACCATCCCACTCGCTCTCTGATTTTTTTAATCTCAGTTAATTTTGGAAATATAATTATCACCCTGTATATGCATTTTATATGCTATCTAGATATTTAAAGAATAAAATAGTTTTCAAAGATATTCGTATCAGAATAATATATATGCTCAAAATAGAGTAATCAAAAATTATTATTCATGGGGAACTGTACTTCGCCACCATCTCTAGGAATTCATTGATATGATGAAGAATAGTGAATTCATCTGGAGATACCACATTATTATCATTTGCAGTCTCAATAGCATCCTGCATCATATTAGCACGCAATGCAAATAGTTTCTTCTCTTCATCTTTTGATATATCACCATCAGAGAGGGCAATCTCCAGTACTTCTATATAATTCTCGAGATTCTCAGTGAAATTTTTTATTAGAAGATATTCTTCCATTGTTATTTTACCATCTTTCAATGCTACTTCACAGAGTTCAATCCACACGGATTTGCATGAGATAATATCTCTTATAGCAGGGATCGAGTCTTTCACTACTTACATACAGAATTACTTTATTTTAATATATATTCATGAAAATGATTTATTACATAAATCAAACATAAATTTGATTAATTTACTATATACACAAATATATTCAGATCTTGAAATTATAACGTCAAAAATAGCCTGGTCTGGTACATCCGCATCTAAATGCATATTTTATATACTTTTAACAAGCCATAGAAAAAGCTTAATACTATTAAGTATTTTATTATTAATTAATATTATTGATATACTTTTTTGGAATATATTATAATATATTCTTGTTAGAATGTTTGGTTTACAATATTTGATTCAACAATTAAATAAATATATTCGTTTTGGAATAATTCATATTCAATAGATATGATAACCTATATTAACAATTATGTGTTACGTATATTATGAAGTGATTACAAGTTGCAGTTAAAATTAAAATAATCATTGTTAGATATGTAATGATTGGTTTAATATATATTGTAAATTATTACTTTTAGAATAAAAAGGTGATTTAAGTGTTAAAAATCTATCAATTTGATAATATCAATATTGCAAACAAAAACGTATTGCGACGTATCACAGAGATAATCAGTAATTCAGACAATAATCTTATAATATCTGTTGCGACACCTGAAAATATCAATAAATATATTGATGATCTGTTCAGTAACAGAAATTTGGAATACAAGTCAATCACAGATTTTATGGATAGAGTCCGTGTGTCTTTGATAAATCTATCAAATCAAGATCATAAGATCATCCAGGATATAAAGGTCTATTTAAGAATGATAGAATTCAATCTCATCAATATTGGATCTGATAAAATTGTACTGGATGATATTGAGGAAAAAATAGGTATTCTGATAAATCAGATAATTGTGAAGATATTGAACCATGAATTATTGGTGATAGATATAATCTCTCCCGATGTATATTTCAATTTTGAATTCAATGATCTGTATAAAGTAGATCTATTCCATGGAGAAGAATTATTCTATGAATATGATTTCTTAATAATTAGTGCAATAGATTTCAAACAATTTGTCAAATACAATACTGCAATAATTAGTAACAGAATTCAGATACAATCTGTCAATATATGGACAGAGGAATATATTGAAGATGGTGAATCTATCGATGAGGAGACAATCACATCATTTATACAATTATCCAAAAATATTATCCTCTCTTCATTTTATTTTGAAAATAATTTCAGAATATTACATAGCTATAAAAATATACTTGAAGTACCTGAAATAAATAAAAAGAATATTGGGAATACTTTATGGTAAATATATGATTGAATTATCCAAATATAGCTTATTATTTTCAATAATCTAGCTACAAGAATTAGTAACATGATGTACACATTGATTAAATTTATATAATATAATAATAAAAAACAATTTGAGATTTACATGAAATTTACTAATTACCTTATGGAAATTGTGCTCTTTGTAAGCCTAGAAAGCACTCCAGAACTTATCGTGGAGCTAGGAGTCTGCGCAGTTGTTTGGTAATTGAGACGAAGTAAAATTATTAATGATTATTTGTAGAAAAATAAATTGATTGAATAAACTTCAGGTCGATAGTTACCAGATTTTAGATTAATTGTAACTATCATGAAAATATAAATTGTACTAATACTTTTGATCCATAATCTGGTAACTATCATTGAAATGATAGTTATCTAGGTGAATAAAGAATGTTAAAAATCACTCCCCTATTTAAACTACCAGTAAATGCAAAGACAATCATGTCTTATCTTGATTTCAATGGACCTAAAACTCAAAAAGAATTATTTAATGAACTTGATTTCACTCACAGAGTGCTTAGGTATACTCTGAGGAGGATGCTTGAACGATGTGTGATATGTAAAAAAGCTAATTTTGCAGATATGAGATCTCCGTATTATTACCTAAATCTGGATGTTGTAGGTGACAATCTACACATATTTTTCATATATGAGGGCCTGGCAGAGGTCTGAACTCAATATACCGTATAAATTTAATTTATCAACTTAACAAACTCAACTAGAACATAAAATTATATGACAAAAAAATTTATTTACTATTCATTTATTATTTAATTATAGAAAATGATTAAATATATGTTTTAGATCGATATTTTAATGGAGAATAAAAAACTTATAGAGGGACAGATCTGGCCATATTTAGCTCTAATTTCTATTCTAGCAACTCTGATTTTTCCAATGATTACAATAACAAGTAGCTCTTCCCAAGAAAAAATAAATTTGTATTCTTGGGATGTCCTAGAAACAGTTGGAATAATATTATATTTCATTACAATTATACTATTAATCTTTTTGATCAACTATTTCAAAAATCCAAAAAAAGATATGAGTAACTATTTTGGATTAGAGATATTTCTTCAATTATCGATATTTAGTCATGTGATGAGTATGGAGGGAGATATTATATTATATGGAGATAAATATAATGCAAATATTGCTAATTTTCAATATATTATATTTTTGGCGATGTTATTCACCTATATTGCTAAAAATAAGGCAAAAACACTATATATTAACTATACTGCTTTGAATAAACGTAGAGGATTAAAACAAAAGTTTACTCAACATAAACAAGGTAATAAAAAATCAGGTGTAATGACTGATAAACAAATTATATCTATTCTGGAGCAAGTAAAATCTGAGCAATCTAATAGCACTTCAATTAATAATTCAATTAACATCCTGAAAAACACACCCCATAGCCCTGAAAGTTATATTGCAAGGGCTATGTTTGATAATGCTAATAAAATGATACATATAAATAATGGATTGAAAAAACATCCTGGTCATCCACTTTTACTGTCCTTTTTAAAAGTAAGTAAAGGAGAACCTGAAGTAGAGGATATGTTCTTATATAAACAAATATTGCAGCTATTTGATCAAAAAGATATACCTGAAGAGATTAGGACTATTCTAATAGAGATGAAAAATATTGTAACTTCAGAGCCCTTCTCCATTATTAGTTATCTTGGACGAATGCTGTTGGATAGTGATAGAAAAGGTAAATACATTAAATTTGCCATTGAAAAATACCCTGAATGTAGTTCATTTATTTTACTCAATGAAAAGATGAATGACGGGTCACTTACCAAAAATGATATTTCCAGAGAACTGGCTTTCCAGCTAGCAGAGAAGGAATTTTATGAAAAATTGAAGATTATCTCTGATAATAAAGAATTTGATCCATTATTTATTAGTGTAGTCAGAAAAATAATAAAAAATAATCCGACAAGTGTACTCTCATTTCTTCATAGATTGCTTGTTGACCCATCATATATTGATTCATTTGTATCATTTGCTCCTTATTACAATCCCAGTAATGAAACTATAAAATTAATAATTTCTAAACTGGAAAACAATGAATTGACCTTTGAAATCATTGACAATGAGACACAAAAAGAAATGAGTAAAATGAATATGGAGGATAGGTTTAGTATAATTATGGAGACTGTCAATAATGATCAAGATACAGATTTACACGAGAAAATGAAACAATCTCTTGAATCCAATGAAGACCCTTTCACTAGTAGTATTACACGTGCTTTCTTAGATCCAGATAATATGGGTCATCATCTGAAAGAGGCATTAAATGCTGATGAAGATAATGCTCAACTACTATTAGTGATGTTAATGCGATATATAGAAAATAATGAGTTCAATGAAGCAAAAACAATAGCTGATAAATTGATGAAACTGGATATAACACCAAAGGCTCTATTTTATTGTGCTAAAGCCTACTTTGTAGCAAATGATTTCGTTAAATCTCTAAATATTATCGATCAATATTTAGATCTTGAAGACAATGAATTTATTGACACTGCAAAAATAATCAAATTAGTATCAATAGCAACCACAGGCTCTGTGAATGATGTTATCTCAATACTTGATAATTTTCAAAATGAAACGGGTGTAGAAGAAGAAATATTTGATGCTTTGCTTGATACATATAGTAATTTGATGAAATTTGATGCTCTCAATTTAATTAATGATCTTGCTTTTAATTATTATCCTGATAATATCAGATATAATTTGCTTAAAATTAATGATATTAGCAGACAGGATATAAAAATGGCAATAGATCAATGTTATCAGTTGGCACTTGATAATCCAAAGAATGCATTGGTTCATATGACACTGGCAAATCTAGCAATTAACTATGAACAAACGAAAAATTTGGGAATATTACATGGTATCTTTGCATACAAATTGGGTAAAGATGATGAGATGGTACAATTAATGCTTAGAAAAATACCTTTTTTTGATAGAATGATAGAAAATAAGGAACTGATAGACTCAATGGATGAGGAATTAGAACAGTTCCTACTTGATAATCAATAATATTTCTCTAAATACCTTTAGATAAATTTGAATAATATGTATTCTATTGTATTAATTGAATAATCAGTGAAACAAATATTAGCTATTTAAGAAATTACAAATCAATTTTAATCAATATCAAAAATTTGCACACAAATATATATTTGTGCTGAGAAATAAAATGATTTGTGGATAAAGACATTCAAATAAGAATTGCTACTATAAAAGACATCAAAGATATAATCAAATTAAGAGAGAACCTCTTCACTTTACTGGGAGAGGAGAGGTCCAGTATTGTTAATTCAAGATCTGCAATGCAGATATACTTCGAAACAAGTATTGCAAAAGGAGACTTTATTGGCTGGTTGGCATATCATAATAACAAGCCAGTTGCCAGTGGTGGCCTTGTATTCCATTATTATCCGCCCACACCAACAAACCTGACTGGTAAATCTGCATATATCATGAATATCAGTACTTTACCTGAATATCAGAAAAAAGGCATCGGTAAGAGAATAATGGAGACTATTATTGAATATGTGAGAGAGAACAATGTTAAAAAAGTGACATTGCACTCAACCAAGGCTGGAAAAAGACTATATTCCAAACTTGGATTCAAAGATTCTCCTGAGATGACCCTCAGATTGTGATTAGAAAATCTTTGATATCATGAACCACCTGTTCTTTATCTGTATCTGCAACAATAATATGGTATGATTTATCATATATCTTAATTCTTTTATTATCCAAGTTAACCTTCTCATAAATGTGATATGCATTACTTACAGGAACTGTCTCATCATATTTTGAGTGAAGTATGAATATTGGTATTTTTATCTCATTCAATAAACTACCTGCTTTGTCTACCAATTTCATCACTTCATTGAGTGTGGATATACTAACCTTGGTAAAATTTTTCTCAAGATCTTTTATCAGTGGGTTCTCAAGCAGTCTTGTGTCATGAAACAGAAATTCACTGTATTCTATAAATTTATTACCAAATAATAGAGACAGTATCTTTATCATATTTCTCTTCAGAAATCCAAATTTAACAGGTGCTGCCAGTGGGATAATTGCTGAGATATCATCTCTCTTAGCTGCAAGAATGATTGAGATTGCACCACCTAGTGAATGGCCCATGAGTATTATTGTCCTACCTTCTTTCTCATTCTTCAGAAATTCAATAGCTTCCTCTGTTTTATCAATCCACTGCTGATAATTTATACCATGCATCTCTCTTGCATGATTGCCATGACCTGGAAGTAGTGGTAAAACTATTCTGTACTTATCAGCAAGACTATTTGCAATATAGAGCAATTCAAGTGGGCTACCAATAAATCCATGCTGAAATACAATTCCAATATCACTTTGTGGATCTCCCATCACAGTATCCACTCTATCTGGAAATTCATCAACAGATTTTGAGCTGAAGAACAATTGTGTTATCTCATCTGCGTCAACAATCTCCTGTTGTTTTGGTTTCATGATTATTCAGTTGTGTTCTCATATATTTATAGTTTCCAATTTAATTCTGATAATTATTTAAGTTATTGAAATAAATTCAGTACACTATACTAGTATTAATTATTATTCTGTTTGATTACTCATTTGTGGTTAAAGAAAAGAAATTATGGGAACTACCTGAATGGAAAGCCACAAGAAAGAGATTACTGAAAAAATACTGTGAACAGTGTGGAAATACTGATAAAATAATGGTACTCACACATACACGGCAATTTCCAAAGGCAAGAGCAGTTGCTAGATCAATAAGAAATGAATTACTTAACAAATATATTTCAGATGGTACAATACCTCAGTTTGAGATTGATAGGGATAGGTTCAGAAGTAATCAGTGCACAGAATGCAATTCTAGATCTATCAGAGAGAGAAAGATAAAAAGACCAAGATACTCTTGTAATTCCTGTAAATTCGAGTTTGATACTCCAAATCTTGCATTTGATGAATTTGATCCAGAATATCTGAAATTATTGAATAATTATTACAATGATAAATTGCATAAATTCAGAGCTGAGATGGATATGGCATATAATAATAGAATGGATGAATTAAAACAATGGTATCTTTCAGGTGAGGATACTGTTACCTATTGCAATTCATGTTCCTATAATTTCAAACAGGGAAGAACACTCTGTCAGAATTGTAAAAAACATTATCATACAAAAAACTATGACAAGTGTTTTTATTGCAATTCAAGACCATGTGAGAATTGTGGAAAGCGTGTATTAAACTCAATGAACTCATGTTATGAATGTGATAAAGATGAGAGGATCTGTGTAAGTTGTGAAAGTAATAAAATCACCTCAGAACTCAATATTTGTGATGAATGTGTTTTACAGGGTAAATGGGTTGATAGCAGTTAAATATAGCCACAATTTGCTAATTCATTCAGCAATTGAGTTAAATGTAAAGAATTATTGTTCTATAAATTTATAAAAATTGCTTACTCACACATATGGTCAATATTTTAAATCACATAAATCTGGAAATTATCTTTTATGTAGTCTATAATTTGATGTTCATCCAGGAAAATGAGGCTTTTTCTAAATTTATAAATAATTTTACCAACATATATCAGGATACTAACAGATGATTATTATTTTTGTAAACTGCGTTTCTGATATTATTAAATAATAATCCAGGGCTATAGTTCTGTTATCCATCAAATTTGTATGAAGAATAATTATTTTAAAAGCATTAAATTGAGATATATTTGAAAGTATTAATTAGATATACAAATTTCAATAGACTATGGAAGCCATTCTAGAGCATCGAACTGAAGACTTGAAGCTCAAACAGGTTTATGATTACTATGTACCACTGAAATCAATAAACCATGATAATTTACTGAATAACCAGGCTTATCTTATTGAAGGAAATCGAGGAGTTGGTAAATCAATGCTCCTCAAATTTGCAGAGATAAATGCAGATAAAAATTTTATCAAAGATCAGATCCTTGCAATATACATCTCTTTTGATGAATCACTGACACTTACGCAGATAAAGAGGCAAAAAGGATATGACTTCAATGTATTCAGACAATGGACCCTTGCAAAAATTATCGTTGCTATACTGAAAAAAAGCAAGAAAATGAGTTTTGATAACAAGCCAAACAAGATAAAAAAATTCCTCAATACAATTGCTGGAAATAGTGATTTTGAAGGAATATATAATGCACTGAACGAATTTATAGCAACCCTTGAAAGATTACCTGAACAGGCAGATCTTAAGCAGGATGTACGTGCAGTATCTCTTGCAATATTCAGAAAATACAAATTCAGATATATACCAGGCTTCAAAGGTCTTGATATACTGAAAAATATTGATCATTTACCACTTGTTAAACAGGCAATCAAAGAATTAGTTGCTCAGTTCAATCTAGAGAGAATAGTATTGCTATTTGATGAGGCTGCTCATGCACTTGTTGAATCACAGCAGAAATCGTTTTTTACAATATTCAAAGGACTGAGAGATCCAAAGATTGCATGTAAAGCTGCTGTTTATCCTTTGATTACCAATTATGGTGATACATTCGAGCCTGGACATGATGCCAAGAAAATCACATTTGATATTAACGAGCTTGATGATGACTATGTTGGATATTTCAAAGCTATTTTCAACAAAAGAATTGCAATGGATGATGATAAAAAAGAATATTTCGCAAAGAATGACGAATATCTTACTTTACTTGCATATACTGCATTTGGTACGCCAAGAAGATATTTCACACTACTGGATATGGTGTGGGAAACCTCTGAGGAAGGTGTTAAACCCATGCATACCTTTATTCAGGATCTCATAAAGGATTATGTGATAGAATCGGGGGGATTATTTGATTATCACAGGGCGATTAGTAAGAAATATAAAAAACTAACACGGCAGGCAAAATTGGCTGAGAAATTTGTTAAGACAGTTATCATACCGAAATTACAGGAGAGCTCTAGAGACAGAAGAAATAAATTGGAGAAGAAATATGGTGTTCAATGGATACAGAATAAGAATGATAAGAAATGGGGTAAACTATCCAAGCCCAGTATATATTTCTCGATAAATAAGGATTTTACGGATGATAATTTGATACTGGATATACTTGAATATACCAATCTAATAAGTTATCGAAAATACATGAGTATAGGCTCCAATAAATATGGTAAAATATATGCACTGAATATTGCTATTTCATATCAGGAGAATATTATCAAGAGAAATATAGCAATTGAGAATATCAATAGTGAGATTGCTAATTTCAATATAATCTATTTCAATGATATAAGCAATCAATTCAAAAAAGATTACATGATTGATTTTGGATTAATCTGTTTCAGCTGTGAGCGTGAGAGAAATCCAGATTTCAATCTTTGTCCATTCTGTGGTGTTAAATTTGATCAGGATGAGATAAATCTGTACAATGATCTGATCAATACATCAATTGATGATCTACCAATTAACCCAAGAGCAAAGAATGCACTAAGAAAGAATCCAGATATTCTCACACTGAAGGATTTAAAACAGAAAATAGATGCAGAAGAAAAAATGAATGGAGTAGGGACAAAATTATTCTCACATCTCAAGACTGTGGTTGATGAGTATTTGCAGGGATAATTAAGCCTTCTAGACTATTTGCTATGATAAGTTATGGATAACAGTTTACTAACTGTGCTATTTATACAAACTTCAATTAACTTCCCATAAAATAATGTTGACTTTGATAATTTATCTCAAATTTTGATAAGCAAATTACATTTATTATCTCTGAATTAATGCATATATGCAATTCTAAGCTAGATCTATGTAATTTTTCATTCAAATATAACAAAATCAAATAAATTTCACATTTTACTTTCAATTCAATAGCTATTTCTAGTAATATATATTAAGCAAATCATATCGAGTAAAATCTATATACAATTGAAGTGATAAACAATGGTTATAGGATTTAATATAGGCTCAATCTCTGTAAAAAGGATAGAATTGGGATCTGATGGATAGGTAGTCAAAATAGATATTGTACCACATCAGGGGCAACCGAAAGATCGAATTGATGAGATGATCACAGTAAATGAGGATTATTATGGTGTATCCGGTCATTTTGGCCATATTTCTGAGTCAGTTGCAATTGAGAGGGCTCTTAGAGGCTTGGAAAAGAAATATGATGTGATTGTTAGCCTTGGAGGAGAGGCGTTTGCAGTCTATCTGTTAAAAGATAATCGTATTCTTAATGTGCTGGCCCATAACAGATGTGCAGCAGGTAGTGGTGAATTCCTGGTACAACAAGTGGGGAGACTGAACCTCTCATTGGAAGATGCAATTGAGAGGGCAAAAAAAGGTAAATTGGTAAAAATTGCATCGCGTTGTTCAGTACATTGTAAATCAGATATAACTCACAAGCTTAATAGACAGGAGGCATCTATTGAGGATATTCTGTACAGTATTCACGAGAGTATGGCAAGCAAAGTTGTATCTCTGCTGAGTAAGAGTAATCATGTGGCTGATAATGTACTGGTTATCGGTGGATTATCACAGAATGAGGTGATGATTGATCTGATACAGGAGAAATTACCTGCTAGTAATATTGATACAATTGATGTGAGTCCCTGTTTTGAGGCATATGGTACGGCATTACTCACAATGGATAATCCACAGTACAAAGAACCATTTATAAAAATAAATCAGATGTACCATACTTTACCTGGTTTGAAGCAAGCAGAGGATCTTGTAAAAATTATAGAGGAGGAGGATATTCAAGATACTGATTTTGGTCCTCTCATCATGGGCATTGATGGAGGTTCCACCACCACCAAGATTTCAGTTGTGGATATAAATAACAAAATAACTGTGGCATCACATTATACAAGAACCAATGGTAATCCAGTGGATGCAACCAAGGAATGTATCAATGCAGTAATTGAGCAGATAGGTGATAGAGAGATAGTGATGATTGCAACAACAGGTTCTGCAAGAGAGATAATTGCTGCATTTGTAGGTACTCCCGCAGTATATAATGAGATCTCCGCACATGCCACAGGTGCTCTCTCATTTGACAATGAAGTGGATACAATTTTCGAGATTGGTGGGCAGGATGCCAAATATATCTATATTCAGAACAATTCTCCGGTGGATTATGCGATGAATGCAGCCTGTTCTGCGGGTACTGGCTCTTTTCTTGAGGAGAGTGCCAAAGGAGATCTGGGTGTATCAGTACTTGATATAAGTGATATTGCGATGAACGCAGCATCTCCAGTACAGTTCAAAGCAGAATGTGCAGCATTTATCAACTCTGATATCAGATCTGCATTACAGGAGGGCTATACAAGAGATGATATTATTGGTGGGCTTGTAAGCTCCATTGTGAACAATTATCTAACCAAGGTAAAGGGCCCAAGAAAAGTCGGTAAGAAAGTATTTTTACAGGGAGGAGTTGCCAAGAATAATTCAATGGCATATGCATTTGCACTTGCAACTGGAAAACAGATAATAGTACCACCAAATCCAGAGCTCATGGGTGCATATGGAGTGGCACTGATGGCTTATGAGAAGCATGAAAGGGGATTACTGGAATATAATAATAGAAATATCGCAGATCTATTGACAAATGAAATGAAAATACTTGGTAATTTCACCTGCAGAGCTTGTGAGAACTATTGTACTATCAACAGATACAGTGTGGGTGAAAGAAAATTCCCATTTGGTGGAAAATGTAGCCGGTATGAGAGCCAGTGGAAGAATACAAACAAAGATGAGGAGGTTGAGGATTATGTGGCAAGTAGAAATAATCTGATATTCTCGGTGATGAATAATTCATCTGAAAAATTAAATAATACAAGTAAAAAGATTGATAATGATGGAAAAATAAGTTCAGAAATAATTAATAAAGAGATCAGTATCGGCATACCAAGATCCCTCACCACTCATTTTCTTATGCCATTGTACTATACATTTCCCAAAGAACTCGGCTTCAAAGTATCACTATCTGGAATTGATGATCAGGGTGAACATTATATCAATGCTCCATTCTGTTATCCAACACAGATTGCACATGGTGCAGTGTTGGACCTGATAAGAGTGGATAGGCCTGATTATGTATTTCAACCACAGATTATCCGAATGCCATACGAGAATTCCAAGATAAATTCATATCTATGTCCTATATCACAGTCCAGTCCTTTTGTATTACAAAAAGCATTTCCTGATACTAAATTCCTTTCGCCCAGTATGAATTTCCAAGAAGGATATCATGCATGCGATAAGATGATTAAGAATATTGTCAAAGAATTTGGGTTCTCCGAGAAAATAGTGGAGAGAGCTTACAGAGTAGCAGTTGATAAACAGCTTTCTGTGGAAGATGAGATGAGAAAGCTGGGTGAGAGCATTCTTGCAGATGCAATTGTTTCAGATAAGCCATCTATTATTCTGGTTGGAAGAAGTTACAATGCATTTCCAAATGAGACATCGCAATCGATTGGTAGAAAATTGGCAAGTAAAGGTATAACCACAATTCCATTTGATTGTCTAGGGCCACAGAGTAATGAGGAGACCTCGTGGTACTTCTCAAATCTTATTATCAATGCAGTGAGATTGGCAAAGCAGCATGAGAATCTGTTCATTCTGTATATCTCCAATTTTGGATGCAATGTAGATACATTCACTTTGGAGTATTTACGAACAGAGATGGGAGATAAGCCATATCTTAAGCTGGATATAGATTCACACACTGCTGATGCGGGAACTCTAACAAGAATAGAAGCATTTTTAGAAATAATACAGAATTATCGTTTCTCACATAACAAGGATACTGTATCTGATTTCAGATTATGTGAGTTGAAGGAAGAGAATGGCAAATATATGGTGTATACATCCTCTGGTGAGAAGCTTAAGATGGATGATAATAGGATTAAATATCATTTTCCAGTATTTTCTAAATATCACAGTGAGATATTTCCTCTTGTTTTCAGATGGTGTGGCTACCAGGCTGCAGAACCACTGGAACTATCCACAGATCAGTTGAATAGAGGACTACAATATACTTCTGGAAATGAGTGTCTACCGATGCCAATCTATATTGGCCAATTACTGGAGATATATGAGAATAGAGAACCCGGTGAGGTCACTGGAATATACATGATTGCAGGTGGAGCACCGTGTGTAGTTGCATCCTATGTTGATCTTCTCAATAAATTTCTCATAGAGTATGAGATTGATGATATATTTCTGTTCGCACCGCACATAGAGTGGAATAATCTGTATAATATGAATAAGATAAGCCTGTTCAAGCATTTCCCACTTGGAATAATTGTTGGTGATCTGATTACAGAGATGCATAATGTACTTGAAGCAGTATCTGATGAGAATGGAGTGAAATCATTTGAGAAATACTGGCAAGAACTTTTATCAACCTCTGAGACCAGATCTGATTTTGATAGATCCTTACCTGAATTTGTAGATAAAGTTACTAGAATTCCAAGATACAGAGATCCTCAGGATATGCCCAAGGTGATTGTGACAGGTGATTTCTTTGTAAGATTTGATCCATTCTTCTTCAAAGGTCTTGTGCAAAGATATGCCAAAGAGGGAATTATTCTGAAGCCTGTTGATCTGTCTGAGATGCTGATATATGCTCATTATGATGATATGATGATATACTCCAAGAATTTTGTAAGACCTGTCAATTCAAAGAGACAGCTGTTGAAGGCAGCTGCAAACTGTGGTACCAGCTATGGTCGAAAATATATCTCTTCATGGCTGTATACCAAGGTAATTGAACGAGTTGAGAGGAGAATACGTGAGAAATTCATATCCACTGGTTTGATAGTGGCAGAACAGAATAGACTTGATAAAGTGATTGATTATGCAGCTGAGCATGTCAATCCGACAATTACTGGAGAGACAGTGCTCACAGTTGGAAAGGCAGTTGAGGCAATGGCAGATGATTTTGATGGAGTATTCATTCTAGGTCCATTTGCCTGTTTACCATTCAGAATTTCCGAGGGTATACTGAGGCCACTGTTTCTGGAGAATGACTTTGCATTTCTCAGCTATGAAACAGATGGTAGGGGTGTTCCACCTGCATTTTTAAGATTAGTTGATGTGCATATTCAACAGGTGCTGAGAAATCACAGATCACGTATTGATGGTGATAAACTCATCAGATTACCAGTAATGGAAAGCATTTATAAAGAATAAATAGTGTGAAATGCCGTAATTTTCATCAATGATTAAAATCAGGGATTAAAATCAGGGATTATAGTATCAGGGATTATAGTATCAGGGATTATAGTATCAAGGATTATAGTATCAAGGATTGATTTGTAATTCTTTGATGAAGGTACAAGATTTCTTGCAGCATTTAAACCAATATCTGATATTTTATAGAACTACATTAAACAATTTTTTTCCGAAAAAATGAAAAATTTCCGATAATTATTTAATAGATCGTGACTAGTAATATAATATGTTACATGAAACAATAGTAGGTAAGAAAGGTGAGATACTTCCGAAAAAAAAGCTCCGGGAGGCTGCTGGAATTAAACCTGGTGATAGAGTGGTGATAAGTACGAGTCCAGGAGAGATCCACATTCGAAAGGTGTTATCAGTTGAGGAGGCACTGGATCTCCCTGTCATCAGAAGTAGTTCAGTAGAAGAGTATGAGAGTGATATGGAAACTATACAGAATGAAATATTGGAGGAAGAATAGTTCTGATTATTGATACAAGCTATATAATGCCATTATTTGGATTGGATGTATCAATCAAAGGATATGATATAAAGCAATTATTCAATCATGAACAATTATTCTTATCAAACATTAGCTTGCTTGAGATCAAATTTCTACTTGCAAGGGAATTCCGAAAAAAAAACAATATTACTATTTTAAATCGATATGAAACAGTTTTACCCACATTAGTTAACCATCAGAATATTACTGTTATTGACAGTTTGACAGAACCCATTATTAATTCATATTCTAATATTTTGTTTGCCAATGGACATTCAGATATGTTTGATTGTTTGATTGTTGCGACTGCTATGTTTTTGGATACCTATTTACTCAGTGAAGATGAAAAAATACACCAAATAGATAATGTTAAGGTAATTAATTGGAGTAAATTCAATATGGATCAGTGAATATGTATTGTATTTTTAAAAAATCCTTTATTATTCAATAGTTTAATAAAAATAATACCAAAGAGATTAATTTCATAATTTAAAATTTGTCCCTACAAATGATAATTTACTCAGATATATTCTCAATTATTAGAGCTATGGCTAACATAATTAATGTGTTTACTGAGTAATTTATTAAATATTTTATTTTTGGTGTATTTTATAGGATAGTTTTATCAAACTTGTGCAAAATCAGCCCAGGCATCGATGTAGAAGGTATATCCAAAGAATACCACTGCATTCAGAGTGCCAAGAATTGCTAATCCATGAATTCCATCAGGGATCATAATTTCTACTTCCTCATCACTACCAAGCATCATCAAAGCAGATGAATAGATAGGAGCACTGAATAAATCATTAATATAGAAAATATCCAATGTATAATCATCCTGTCCATAAACATCAAATCCCACAATCACAATTGTATAGACACCTGCAAATAGAATTGCATCAGTCTCTACACCATCTAATGAAGCACCCATGGCAACAAAATTACCTGCTGCATCAAATACATAGAAGTCAAGATCAGATGTACCATAGTACTCATATGATCTATCCCATGATAATTCAAGGAATGCTAGTCCAAATGCATCTGTGATCTCAAATGTGTACACATCTACCTGTCCGGTGGTGATCACTCCATCAATGGAGAAAACACTACCTTCATAGACATCCAGATATGCATAGGTGGCAACACCCTCATTCTCAATCTCAATCTCATTGTGCTCAATCTCAAGACTTGCATCAACAATCTCAATTGTCAGAGATTCAATGTTCATAGCACCAAATGATATGAAATCGTTCTCAATTGTAAGTCTAAGAAGACCTGCTTCGAATTTGAAATCTGAATAGGAATAGAGTAGATTGTCACCCTCACCAAGGTAGATAACATCAAGATAATTGTTATCAAGTCCGTTATGTTTTGCAGTTGATAAGTAAGCATAACCTCTGTCACCACCAAAATATGCGTTGTAGTCATCATATGTGACACCATCTACATTAATTCTGATGAAATCCACACTATCCTCAACCATAAAGGAGAAGTAGGCAAATTGTGAAGCTTGTACCGTAATATCTGAGAATGTAATCATACCATCATCAAATTCTGATATATAAAGAATATCCTCGACATTCTCTTCTATCTCTAATTCATCGTCATCATGATCATCATGATCATCATGATCGTCGTCGTAATCGTCCATATGACTTGTGGACATGCTATCAATATAATTCAGTGAGTTTACCAGATTAATATATCCGGTACCCTGCTCAAATTGTGTAAATCCAGGAATTGATACTGCACCCTCTTTCAAAGCTGCTTTGATATCTACATCCAGATTGTACATCCTTGCGTAGTTTGCTAGTAGAGCTGCTGCACCTGCAACAACTGGACTGGAATATGATGTTCCACTTCCAAATGAAAGGCCAGTAGTTCCAGAAGCACCAAGGTTATGAGACCCTGTTGCTACCAGATCTGGTTTCATTCTACCATCTGCTGTTGGACCACGGCTTGAGAAATATACAATACTGTTCTCATCATGTGAGTAGTATGATAATCCGTCTCCATAGATTAATTCGCCGTATACTCGTTCTTGAATAGGAGTACTTGCTGCACCTACTGTGATTGCACTGATTGCAGTACCGGGAGATCCAATCTGAATTGGACTGGGTCCTGAATTACCTGCGGAGATTGTAACTGCAATACCTGCTGCTGATGCAGCATCGATCATTACATCCATTACATCCTCACCAGGAATGTTTGTAGGTCCACCAAGACTAAGGTTAATCACGTCAACACCCATAGTGATGGCGTAATCAATACCTGCAAGAATAATTGAGGTAGATGTGGATCCGAATGCGGAGAACACTTTGATACCAAAGATAGAAGCAAGAGGTGCAGTTCCTAGTAATGGGACTGACACACTTCCATCAGGATTCAAGAATACGAATGGATCGTGTTCAAGAAATGCCTCTGCAACTGCAGATCCGGCTGCAAATGTAATCAATGCATTTCCAGCGGCTTGTGATGATACAAAAGTTCCATGATTTATATTATTAAGATTGTCGTAGCCCTCGTATATTGTTCCCACATCAGATGTGAGATCAATTCCACCGATAACTCTGTCACCGAGGGTTACATGTGGTTTAACACCTGTATCTATTACAGCTATTACAGAACCGGCACCTGCCATAGTCTCGCCCCATACTGCTGCGGCATCGGTTAAGAAGGCATTCATTGCCATATCTGGCGTGAAGTCCTCTATACCTAGACTCTGGATATCTATCATATCGCTCATATCAAGCTCTACAATAGAACTCTCTCCTTCTTTCAGACCGAAGTCACCAGGTACTTTGATTGATTCATCTTTGTAGATCCTGGTAATGTGATCATTTAATGAAAGCTTTAGCAATTCATTAGAAGGAATAGAGGCAGATAATAGATCTGCATTCCTGTAATTTGTTTTTATTATTCCATTTGAATTTTCAATATCGACTAGGACACTTCTATCTCCAGAACCATCCATCTCAATAATGACATCAATCTGCTGATTAACATCACTAGATAAGGACTCTCTTAGGTTACTCGTTAATTTGTTTATGCCTGTAAATCCTCGATTCGCATCAGGAGCTACTGCAACACCACCGGTATCGGCGACCGCGGTTGGTACAAATAATGAGATAGGGAGTATCATAAATACGATAAGAAAAATCGAAATTTTCTTTTTCATTAGATTCACCTAATATTTGCACTACTTATAAAAATAAGCAGTATTATTGTAGTGGTGTAAATGGTGTTTTTAAACATTGTCTCTAAAAAATAAAAAATATATTAATAATTTAAATGTGGGACATAAAATATAACTTATCACTATAAATTATTTATTATTATTCATTTACAAGAATTGAAGTTTAATATTTTAGTTTAACAAATAAATGCTAATTTTGTCATTAACCTGATTTATTTTCGTAAATTGAATGAAAAATATGATTGTACTATACAATTGTATATTCAATGCACGTTTATATGAATTAAATATTAAATATATTTGGCAAATTCTTTTATTGTTGAACTTTCAATCATCTTGTCATTCATCTTTCTTTTGATAATTTGTCTGAAGTTCAAGAATAAATATGGTAAAATCAAAACTTAGTGGATCTGCGTGATTTTAGAATTTTTAATACCTTAGAAATCCTAGGTGCTTAATATTAGATTTTAATGTGGTATATATAACCTCATATTTTCTAACTTGTTGAATTATCTGGATAAAATTAACAAATATATTTTCTAACTTGTTGAATTATCTATGTTTAATTAACAAACATATTTTCTAACTTATTGAATTATCTATATTTAATTAACAAATATATTTTCTAACTTATTGAATTATCTATGTTTAATTAACAAACATATTCTCAATTATTAAATCTGGTCTCAATCTCTCTGTAAGGTTCCTCAATTATCCATTTCTTTGATTTTTTCCAGGAATTATTATCACCATATATGAAATTTCTATGCCATAAAGGATAACTTCTGATGTGCTTAGAATCAAGCATACTCAGTTCCATCTTACTACTTAGCGAATAAAGAAAGTTTGTGAATGGTGAGATATGATGAGGAGGTAGATCTATCCACCATGTAAAACTATTATAATCAAATAATTTGAAATTAGATCTGAATGGAGGGGGATTAGTGTTTAATGCATTAATTAGCTGATTAACCATGCCTTCTTTGAGTATACCCGTGAATAATAATTGATTGTAAAGTTTGAATTTATCACGATTGTATCTTAATTGATAATGGTTGACTATATTATTCTTCCTGATGAATTCAAATCTTCTAGACACTTGCCTCTTTCTTGAGGTATCAAATAGTTTAACCTCTGATTTGTTGTAATTATTGTTTTTATTCTCAAGTATAGATTTGATAATATCAATCTGCTTCCTCCTTGCCTCGATTCTGATCTCTCTTGCAATAATCACATCCTCAATGTATAACTTGTGGAGTAATGATTCTTTGTTGTTATCTAGCTTCAGTTCTTTTATATCTGTCTCTTCAAACCAGTGATCAAAATTAAATATCCATCTTCCATTACTGAAATTATTGATTTTCGGATAGGTATTGATATCTATATTATAACCTGAAAAATTGATAATTTTATTAATTCCAGAAATTTTATGCAGTTTGGAGAACAAATCATCAATCTTTTTTTTAGCACCAACCGGTAGATTAAACTGAATGAATATACCGGAGCTTCCTCCAAAAAAATAATTCTTATAATAGGTATATGGATGGATCTCTGCAAGATAATCAAGCATTTTGAAAGTTTCCTCACTATTCTCAATAGATATCTTATATGTATGGTTCTCAAGACCTAATTTGTTTATATCAACTATTCCATTTACACCTAGTATCAATTTTTCTGAAATAAGTGATTCTATCCAGCTTTTAGCAGTTGGTGCTGTAATTTCCATTTTTTTTGATATATCAGTATAACTCAGTAGGGGATCATTCTGTAAGAGTAGCATCAGATTTTTTTGTTCTTTACTATTCATGATAATCCCAATTAAAACTAGTAACTTGTTATTGCAACTTTAACGCCTGGGTCTCCACCATCTTGACCTCCTGGAGGATCAAATATAACACTGTGTCCCTCAATCTTTTCCTGCTCATAATTTTGCAAGTAGGCGATTGAATATGCCTGATACCAACCCGAAACTGTTGCATGATTCAACATATCAAAGTCTAGTTTTAAATTTGTAGTTGTGGCAATGGTTGTAAGTATATACCAGGCCTCAGTTTTATCCGGAAGTACAAGCCCTAGTATAACATTATATACCACACCTTTGTCCATTACTTTGTCCTCAAAT
>JAJRQD010000161.1 GCA_024280435.1 archaeon
CAACCAATCGTTATATTGATGGTGATGAGTTATTACAGAATTACAAACAGCAAAATAATGTGGAAAGAGGATTTAGGTTTTTAAAAGACTCACTATTTTTTGTGGATGGAATATTTTTGAAAAATGAGAAAAGGATCATGGGGTTTCAGCCAGGACCAGAGACCAATGCCCATCTATTAATAAAAATATCCTGCAACAATTTCTATGATTGAAGGATGAGAATATTGAGAACACCAAAATCAAGAGAGTGAAACCTGAACTGATATGGAATAATTTTGGTATTCAGGTCCAAAATTCCCAAATTTCTTTCGAGGTGGTGTCAGTAGAAATGAGCTTTATCTCTCTTCATTAAAGTTTGGAACAAAGTTCTGTTTGATGAATTTCTCTTTATTGATGTTTGTGTGTTTTGGCCATGAATTATTGATCTTCACAAGTCACAACATATTGTGAATTCTGAAAAAATCTCTTGCTTTCAATGATACATATGAGGGGTCTGGAGAGATTATTTCTATTGAATCTCTTATCCATACGGGTAATTTATTCTGAACTGCTGCCTGTCCATATCTGTGATCTATCAGAACAATCAATGCCTTGTCATCCAATCCTCTCACCGGTCTTCCAGCAGCTTGTGCAGCACGGTTAATTGCAGGGGTGGTATATGAGAGAGTTCTTCCCTTTCCAGGAAATTTACTGTTCATATAATCAATCTGTGCATTAACCCTGACTGTGGGTGGTGGATATGGAATACCTACAATTATCACAGTATTCATCAGATCTCCTGGGAAATCAGCACCCTCACTACTTCTACCACCAAGTACAGTGCATAGAATTGCACCACCTCTTTTGGATTTTCTCTTGAACCTTTCTATCATAAGATCATTCTCAGCAGATTTCATACCGGGTTTTGCCACGATGATATCCTTGGGTGCATAGTCCTCCAAGCCATTATTTAGAATGTCTTGTAGTAGTTTATAACTTGGTACAAATAATCCCACATTTGCAGGAGTTTCAGCAGATACTGCACAAATAGCCTTGACAATTTTATTAAACATACTTGGAGTTCTCTGCTTGTATATAGTGGTTAATTCCTTGAGTACCAGTGTTTTCACATTTTTCTTATCATAAGGACTTGGGAATATATTTGTGGTGTGTTTTAATCTGTTAATTCCTGTAAGCAGGGTGTATGCCAATGGATCGCCCAGCGTACCTGTGACTGAGATTGAATTCTCCACATTGCTAAGAACGGGATATATACCCTTGGAAGGATCCAGTGAGTTCAGATTGAGTACCACAAAACTACCCTTTCCATCCTGAAATCTTTTCTTCTCCATACTGTATGTTAAATCATTGTGTCCTATGCTATCATACCATTTGAAGAAAAATTCTCCAATTCTACCAAGAGAAGATCTTGGCTCCTTACCATTTTTTGCCAGGGCGAATCTGATTGTTTCACCAAGATCCAGCATATCCCCAAAGAATTCATCATCCAATTCAAGTCCACATTCCAATTCCAATTCTTCAAGTATAATTCCCGCATCTACTGCTTTCTCATCATATAATTTCATTTCCTTATCCTTTTTTGAGAGGAAATCAATCACAGTATCGAAAAATCTCACAAAATCATCTCTACCATGCCTAGATGCCTCTCTAGTGGCTCGGGTCATTGAGAAAGAGGATAGAGTATCAGAGGTCACCCCATTGACCATATCGGGCAGATTGTGTGCCTCATCAATAATTACAATCAGATCACTTAGCTCACAGTTAATTGTCTCGAGAAATGATTTTCTTATCTCTTGATCAAATAGGTAGAGATATGAGCAGGCAATAACATCAACAGATGGTAATACCTTTCGAACGGTCTCAGCAGGGCATATCATTGCAGATTGGGATACATCGAATATATACTCAGAGGTTGCAGGTTGAGATGATAGATCTCTCAGTACGGGTGCCATTCTTCGATCATCTTTCATATTCACATGATACTCACATTTTTTTGATGTTTTGAGATGTTTACACATTATCTGAAGTGCTCTGCTACTATTTGAATGCTTTAGCACCATTTTATTCAGACAGAAAGATTCTCTACCCCTCATTGCGATACCAGATACGGGTGTTTTCTCAGATATCTTTTGTAGTTCCTCTACCACACGATCCATCTGAGAATGAGTACGTGCAGTATATATTATTTTGTATCCATTTGCCTTTGCGTAGGGTAGAACAGCTGCAAGATTTACAATTGTCTTACCAATGCCAGTAGAGGCCTCCATTACAAGATGTACCCTCTTTCTTAGAAAGGAATTTATCACTTTAATCATTCCAATCTGCATCTTACGGGGTTCATATGGAAAATAGTCATTCCAAGTTTTTTCTTGCATGTCTGTTTGGCTCATTTTTTTAATCACCTGTCTGAAGAAAAAACTTGCTATCACACTCAATTTTTTCTAATAAGTTTTATTGATCTAAATCTGATTTAAACTTAGAGGAGACCAGTTTAAAAGTGAATTACCGGATACCGGTTGATCCGAAACCTCCCTCTCCTCTTGAGGTGTCATCAAGATCTGAAACCAGTTGAAATTCAATTTCCGGTACCTCTCTGATTGCCATCTGGGCAATTCTATCACCTTTGTTTATCTCAAATTCCTTATCACCAAAATTTGCCAGAATTACCTTGACCTCCCCTCTATATCCAGAGTCAATAGTTCCGGGTGAATTCAATACTGCAATACCATGTTTTGCAGCTAGACCAGACCTTGGTCTTACCAGTGCCTCATATCCCTCGGGTACTGCCATGGCAAATCCAGTGGGTATCATCATTACTTTACCAATTGGAATTTTCATCGATACATTAGATCTTATATCTGCACAGGCATCACCCACATGGGCAAATGAAGGTGCTTGTACTTCTTTATCCAGTAACTTGATATTAACATTCATTATTCACTATTCTCCGATGTTTTTTCAATATTAGTAATATCTCATTTGTTTATAAACAAAAATTCATTCAATGATAATCGTGGTGAGGAATTTCAAAATTATGTGGACAGGCAACTGGTTTACCCATCTTATCACATAGACGCTCCACAAAGTTATAAGAGACATATAATAATAGATTGAATGCCTCTTTCTCAGCAGTCTTGAGGTCCATCTTCAATTCATCAAAACAGTAGGTCTCAAGTATTTTGAAGCGATGCTCAAGCTCTTTAAGTACTTTTTTTCCATGATCCGTGAGTGTAAATCCTTTTCTTTCCAATTTACTTAATATACCCTTCTCCATCAATTTTGATAGAATAGCATGTGCTCTCTGTCTTGTTATAGGGCCCACATCAGCTCGGGTATATAGTTTAGCAAGTTGTGTTGCACCTAGAAAAATCAATTCCTTATTATTTTTCTGATTATGGAAGATAAGCATGATCTCCTTCTCCACAGGGGTAAGATCTAGATTTATTATCAATTTTTACCACTCCTTGTAAATATCGTCACAATCATGAATATTAATCCCGCAACAATTGTAATCACACTAGAGATCTCCACACTACCAAGATTCCATGCAATAAAAAAGCCTAGTAATCCACTGATAATTGCAATAACTATTGATAATGCAATCATCTTTCTCAATTCTTTGGTCAGCATAAATGCAGTTGCGGGTGGAATCACCATCAATCCAACTGCAATAACCACACCTGCAACTGAGAAGGTGGTGACTATGGTTATGCTTACAATAAACATAAAGCTTAGATTGATAAAAGTGGGATTGAAACCTAGTATATGTGCATATTCACTATCAATTGCTGTTATCTTCAATTCCTTGTAAAATATACCAATGTAGATAATATTTATTAGTAGTACCAATATGGTGATCCATAACAATTTGGGTCCCAGATCATAGCCTGCAATGATAAAACGATCGAAGGGAATGAGTGCAATATTACCAGTGATGGCAGCCTTTGCACTGAGTGTGGTGTTGGCAGCATATTTTGCAATCATAATCAATCCTAGTGAGAATACAAATAGATATATAATTCCAAGAGCTGCATCCTGTTTGATAAATCTGGATTTTGTTAGAAATTCAACCAAAGAGACAATTATCACACCGGTCAATGCAGCACCCACTGGTAGGAATGGAGAATTTAGATCCCTGGTGAATAGAAATGTAATAACAATTCCAAGTAGAATAGAATGTGATAGTGCAAAAGCAGTCAATGAACCACCTCTGAGTATAAGAAAAGTACCAACCAGACTGCTGACAATAGATATCATTACAGATAGGAGTAGCAGATCAAAATATACATTCATCTATTCATTCCTCCTCTCAGATTTGAATTTCTCAGTTTCCTGAATACCTTTGTAGGTGAGTGCACATTTACTACCAGATAGTTTTTTACAGAAACCACATTGTATCAGCTTATCAAGAATGAGCTCTGATAATTCTGGATAATGCTCTCTGTCAAATTCCAGTATAGTCATTGCATCACTCTGGAATAAACCGGTGGTGGTGGTGATGAATTCACTTAGTAGCTCATCATGATCCACATTTCTGTGGAAGATATTGCGATGTATCCAATTTTGGAAAATACCAGATTTTGTACCGAATAATAATGAGAAGCCAACAAATAATGTGAGATATACTATAATTATTGGGCCAGGTGGAAGATCAAATGATTGTGAAGAACTTATTGCACCAGCCACCCCAATCATCGCAGAGATTATTCCCGATAATATTATCATCTTAGCAAATTTATCAGTCCACTGTCTTGCAGCAACAGCAGGTGCCACTAGCATTCCAGATATCAGTACAACTCCTATCATCTCAATTGCAAGCACAACTGATAATGTTATCAGAACCATCAATAGTAGCTCAAGAAATTTAACATTTATTCCAAGTACAATTGCATGTTCCCTATTGAACAGATATATCTTGAATTCCTTATAAAATAACAATACAGGTAGAAGTACAATCACAGATAGAAATAATATTGATTTGAGATCACTTAGCAGAAGAAATGCAATATTACCAAAGATGTAATGTTCCAATCCTGCCTGTGCAGATAATGACAGGTTCTGGATATATGTCAGCATAGCAATACCAATGGCAAAGAAGAATGATAGAACCACTGCAATAGAGGTATCCTCCTTTAGTCTAGTCCATTTGGATATTAACATGATTGATACTATTGCCATGAATGAGGTGATCAATGCACCAGTGATCATATACAGACGGTTTTTCTCAAGTACGATAAAGAAGCCAATAGCAATACCGGGTAAACTTGCATGGGCCAGTGCATCGCCAATGACACTTCTCTTCTGTAACACAAACAGCACACTCAGAACTCCTGTAACAAAGCCAATCACTATGGCCCCGATTGATACCACAGCAAGTGTGTAGCCGATACCAAGATTAGACAACAATTCCCATATACTCATCTATTTCACCTGTGTGGCATATGCATCAGACCACCATATGCAGCCTGCATATTCTCTGCAGTCAATACCTCAGAGGGGGTACCAAATGCAATTTTCTGGGTATTGATAAGCATGATATAGTCAAAATACGCCTTCAGAGTATCTAATTCATGTGTGACCACAATGATGGTCTTGTTGTTATCTTTGAGTTCTTTCAACAGATCAAGGGTTACCTGTTCTGTTTTTGAGTCCACACCACCGAATGGTTCATCAAGAAAGTATATATCTGCCTGCTGGATATATGCTCTTGCAAGAAAAACACGCTGTTTCTGACCACCAGATAACTCACCAATCTGTCGGTGAGAATATTCCGCCATACCAAATTTCTTCAGTGCATTCATTGCAAGTTCTCGTTCATTCTTTCCAGGACGTTTGAACCATCCAAGATGACCATATCGGCCCATCATCACCACATCAATCACATTGGTTGGGAAATCAAAATCAATTGATGATCTCTGTGGCATGTATGCAATATATTTGTGTTTATCCCTCAACTTATGATGTGGCGTTCCCATTATCTCAATCTCACCATTTTTTACCTTTATGAGATTGAGTATACTTTTCAGTAATGTGCTCTTTCCCGCACCATTTGGACCAATTATAGCAACCATAGTACCCTCGGGCACTTCAAAATTAATATCCCACAATGCGGGTATTTGATGATAGAGAATACTGAGATTTGATACTTTTACTGCACTCAATACAGGGCACCTTCTTTTTTCCGCTTTACCACTGCGATCATGGATATACCCAATAGTATCCATAAAAATGATACCGGTGCTTCTTGCTGTACTGGAGGATTAAGAATGCCATCTACAATCAAATTGACATTTGCACTCATCATTCCAATATAAGTTGATGAATTGCCATCTCCTACTGATCCTGTGAATAGAACACCACCATTTTTAACAGTCCATCCAATTGCCTGTGTTGCATCAATCACTGCCTGTGCTTGAGTATCTGGGACTGTGGATTCTAGAAAAATCACAGAAATCCTGTTTGTCCTGAGATAACTTGCCATATCGTCAATCTCTGCAATACCAGCCTCATCATTGGTACTTATACCAGCCAGTGATTTTGTCTGAAATTCATATTGGTTTGCAAAATATTCAAATGATGCATGTTGTGTCACAAGAAATTTTGAATTAACATCTAGTTCATTCACACGTTCTGTGATCCATTCATCCAATGTGATCAGACGGTTCATAAAATCCACTGAGTTGCGGGTGTAAGCGTCAATATTATCAGGATCTATGGCAGTCATCACATCTCTTATCATAACTACGGGGTACTCAATTATTGTGGGGTCCAGCCAGAAGTGTGGATCCACAATACCATCTTCAGTCTTCAATAATTTATCATTTGGAATTGATTTAATAAGTGAAAAAGCTTTTTTATCATCCTCCATCGCGATTAATGTCTTATCAAGACCTTCCTCAACTCCACCACCAAGAAAGAATACAATATCTGCATTCTCAAGAGCACTAGAATCCTCTGCTGAAGCCTGATAATCATGTACATCCACACCTTTGTTTATCAGAGTGTAGATATTGAAATTACCACCTATGACATTCTCCACCAGATCTGCCACAACAGTGGTTGTTACCACAATCTCCGGGGATTGTGCCATTGGAACTTGTACCATTGGAACTTGGGATTGCACCATTGGAACTTGAGAGATAAATAATATAATCATCAAAATTCCACTGTATCTATTGAATTTCATATAAATTGATAAGTGTCAACAGTATATATACTTTTGTAAACATGTATGTTGACATGCAAATACTTCTTCAAAATCAATCAGTCTTGTGAACAAGATAGAGAATCTATAATAAAGATCACAAATTACATAATTAATAATGAAATTAACAAATCCCAGATTTGCCTCTCTAATGGCAATCATAGCATTGCTAGTCTATGTGGCATTAAATATCATGGTAGAGGAATTAGAAATTGGAATTAGATTAGGTTTACTAGTACTTATCAGTATATTTATTGGTCTAGCAGCATTTAATTTTGCAGCTAATGAGATGAAAGAGACGGCAGGGGTTAGTTTTACACTAGAATTGGGATTTAAAAAAATAATTGCGATCTTGTTTTTCAGTTTATTTCTCATTATTGGCTATGATATGTTCGTGATCTTCATTGTGCAGATGTTTAATCCTTCAAGCACTTTGAACATCACTGAATTAGCTATTGCCATGGTATCAATCTCAGTATTTTTTATTACCATCTATCCATTCTTCCAGTTGCTAAATCTTGCAAGAGAGGGAGAGCAATCCAGTATTCCCTCTGAATTTGTAATTGAGAAGATGGTTGAGAAGATAGCACGGGCAATCAATTCACCATTCCTTGCAGGTGTAATACTCTATGGGATACTGTATATAGGCCCCATAGTTATCATTAATGAGGTAATCAATGATCAGGTTCTATCTATTTTTATCTGGTCTATACTTCTTCCTTTGATCAGCGTATCAGCACTTGCAGGTGCAGGTATTGGGGAAGATCTGATACGATTGAGATTGGTAAAAAATCCATTCACAGATCTCAAGAAACTAGGATTACCAAAAATATCCATCACTAAGTTGAAATTTGAGACAGGCGGTTTATTTTTGATAATACTGGCAATACAGGTAATCATTACCACCTTCTATTTTGGAATGATGGGATTATACCAGGCAGCAGGTGGAAAACAGGTAATTGCAGGTACAATTCCCATGCTAACATTATTTATCGCACTACTCAACAAAGGCAGGGGTGCCACCAAAGAGATCACACAGGTATGGAAAGAGACTGGATTCAAAGTATCAATATACCAACTATTTCTTCCCATATTTGTATTTCTTGGCGTTATACTCTCATCCATTCTAGAGGTATTTATTAATAACCCAGTGGGATTGTTCACAGATATCGGCCTAGATAAGCATATACAGCTGATTGCAGGCTTTCTTGCCATACAGAATTTTGTACTGGTATTCACTGCACTATATATATACAAGACAACTCCAGCTACTGCCGAGAGAAGATTAATCGCAGAGATACCGGAATTTCATCAACTAGAGGATGGTACTCCTGATATCAAAGGATATTTGTATATGTATAAAAAGCTAAAATCAGATAGAGCAGTGGAAAACCTGTTGAAAGTCATATCCAAAATGATAAGAAAAGATATAGCACAATTTGTGCTATTAAAAGACCTGTTGAAGGAAACCCTCAGTACAGGTAGTGCCAGAATACAGACAGCAGCCAGTGAGACTGTATATACCATAGTTGAAAAGATAGATACTGTTGATGATGATCTGCTAGAGCTTGCCAAAATAGCTATCAATTCAGAACATTCAGGTTCAAGAATTTATGGTATCAGATCTTACAAAATTCTGATTTCTAGAACAGATGATGGATTATTAAAAGAGAGATTGATCAAGGATATTTCGGATAAGCTGAATGATGATGATAATGTGGTTGCATGGGATACAGGTATAATATTGCAGAAGATAATTGAGGAAGATGAGGCATATCGTTCCTTTGTACTGGCACATGTAAGCAATATTTTATTGAATACTGATAAAAAAACTGCTATTACCTCCATAAATCGCCTGTTTACCAAAATGGCATCAAATTCCCAGAAAGCAGGACAGATGGCCATATCTGTTTTATCAACAAGATTAGCAAGTAAAGATATTAAAAATATTGACAATCTGATACTGGCAATCCGATCTATACTCAGGGGTAATCCTCAGCTTGCAGTTGATCTTATTGATATAGTGGCAATGGGTACTATGGATCCAGATATACAGCAGAGAAAACAGAGCTATATTGTACTGATCAATCTTGCAGAGTATTCAGAGGGTATTGACAAAGAGATTATCAATCTTGTATTACAGGGCATTAATGATGAATCTGAGGAAATACAGGAGCTATCATACTCAGCACTCAAGAATGAGGTGAAAAATTCACCAGAACATATAAAAGAGGTATACACAATAATAAATACTATATTCATAGACCTCAGAGGAGTAGCCCTAATTGGTGCACTCGAGGTATTGGAAGCCATTGTAATGTATGATAACAATTTATCTACGCAGATTTTCAGCCTGATTGAGAATGCAGTAAAGTCTAGTAATGATATTGTCAGAGCAAAAATATTGAAAATATTCACAAGTATAATTGAAACAAATCATGATCTTGCAGATGAAGTATACAGAATATGCGAGAAGATAATTGGAGATCAGAATGAGGATGTTAGACAGAATGCCATCTACGCCATGGGGCAGGCGGTAAGTGCTCAACCATCATTATCAAGAGTTGTTTACAGAAGAATCAATTCAGCCAGAAATGATTCTTCTTTCAAAGTACAGTTAGCTGCGATTGAGGCATTGGGATTTGTTGCATTTGCGGATAAATCATTCTCTGATGAGATATCTCATAATCTGAAGCCATTGCTCAATGATAATAACTGGCGAGTAAGAATGGCATCTTTCAATGGTATATTTGCAGCTTCCAAGAGTAGAAAAGATCTGCAGGAAGAACTGGTGCATCTGACAATAGTAGCTCTTAATGATCCGGATCAACTAGTTAGAGAGAGTGCATTCGATTCGATAAATTGGCTAGTGACAAATTATAGGCCCTCTGCAGAGATAATTGTTAAGGAGATCACAAAGCAGGTGAAAAAAGTAGATGATGAGGTATTAAATGCGTTTTGTAATTCGCTTGAGATCATTGCAGAGAGAAAATTATCGCTACTTGAGAAGATAGTACCGCTATTAGAACGCGGATTCAACTCTTATGATGCATCCACCAGAAACAGTGCATTGAATGCATTGAATGCAGTTATGAGTAAACTATCAAAAGCAAGAGAGCCATCAAAAGAGATGCATAAAGTATTGAACAGGATGGTTACAAATCTACTAAAGGCTGCAAATAACTCAAATTCAGGTGTTAGGCGTAATTCATATGAGGGTTTAACCACTATCTGTGTTGCGGTACCTCTTTTCAAAGTGGCCTCTCGTGCAAGAAGATCACTTAACACGGCATTGAAAGCTGAGAAAGATGTGGGATTGATCACTATGCTTGAAAGAGCAGTAATCAGAGCTAGAGTACCAATGGATTACAAAAAATAAATTCATGAGAGTTACACCTCGTGTTTCAACTGTAAGAAAGGCAAACAGAGTACACAGGTGCAATAACTGTAGAGATATATTAATGGAGCAATAATGGTAACCCGAGAGAATGTATTGCATTCAATGGAGACATCAGCAGAGCGTGTGAAATCCACAACTTAAAATTTGTATGTACAAGTAAGATGATTACAATAACTTATTATTTATCAAAGCATGAAATAAGAATATGATAAAAGATAAAGCCTCATTTCTTATTGGAGAAGCTTTCGATAGTAATCTCAAGGCGTATCTCAGACATATAGCAGATGATTTCATTGAGAAAGAGGGATACTTTCGTGCTTATTCGGGTATTAAACATCCAAATCACAATATTTTCTATCAAGATGTGATAAAACAGGATAATCTTGAGAAGATACTAGATGAGACAATTGAGTATTTCTCTGAAAAAGGAGTTCCATTCACCTGGTGGGTCAGTGATGAGACAATTAATGAGAATATAAAAAAAACACTCACTAAAAAGCTCAGACCATATGGTGAGATGCTTGGCCTTGCAATCAATCTTGAGGATCTGAAAAAAGGGTTTGACAAACCAAATGCATTGTATGTTGATTTTCTCAAAAATAATGCAAATATTAAGGAATGGACAAGAATTGTTGCACAGTACTTTGGATTAAGAAATAATGATACCCGATTAATAGATGATAAGCTGGAAAAGTATGATCTTAGTGATAAGAACCTTGGGTTCAAAAAATTCATGGCATATCTTTCTGGAGAGGCAGTTGCTGCATGTACAATGATGACTGGTGATAAAGTAGCTGCTATATTTGATGATGAGGTGATACCTTATTATTCCAAATATAATCCATTCATACTCTCAATAATCTATTATCCACTGAAGAAGGCAATTGAAATGGGATATCATGTTGGTTTAGGTATTGTGGATACCAAGAGGATAAATTATTACAAGATACTTGGATTTGAAGAGCGGTACAAATATCACAAATTTGTATTTGTACCTAGAAGAAAATAGGAACTACTTTACATTTACCTCCACAGCTATTGTACCTGTATAGCCCCCAGTTTATCTTTCTTATAATTCCACAGTTTTATAATTCCACAGTTTTATAGTTCAACAGTTTTATAATTCAACAGTTGAAACACGAGGTGTAACTCTCATGAAAAACTGTGCTGATTTATTTTATACAATAATTTTTCAGTATCAATATCACCTTCTAGATCAACAGAAATCTCATCAACAAGATTATTAAATCTCTCAACACCTGTGAATGATGCCGTCGAATCAAAACAGTAAATTATTCGGTGATTATTTATCTCTCTAAACAGAATATATGCACTACCGAATTTCAGACGCTCTAATTTGAATTCTTTTCTGCCAAGGAAATTTCCAATGAATGAATCTATTGTGCTGAGAAGTGATGCGATATATTCCTTATCAATAGGAAAAGCCTCATCAAGTATTTTTGTTATCAAATGGTTATCATCGCTATCAACTATCAAAAATACTATGGGATTGATATCCACAATATCAAAAGACTTTACTCTTGATTGAAGAAGATCTGCGATATAATTCTCCAGTTCAATCTCCTGTATTCGCTCAATTAGGTCCTCATTTGATGCGAATGAAACATCCTCCATGTAGTGTTCAAGCAATGAATCATATTCATTAGATATCTTTATCTGCATCTCCTTATAGCTATTTTTTACTGCAATATCAAATGCATTGCTCAACACCTCATATGCATAATTGATATTCATTTCAAGACGAGCCAGTTTAGATTCTATAATCAATGATTCTACAAGAAGAGTATTGGAGAAACTATTTTTATGCTCTATTCTCAGTAGCTTCATTATATTGTATAATTCATCAATTACATCCTTGTTGGTTGAGAATTTGAATTCTGAGAATAGCATATATGTGAGGTTGAGAACAGCATATACGAATAGAGAGTAATCCAGTATTTCCTGTGTAGCAATCTCTTTGAATGTTTTCTGTGCTTTTGCACGATCTATTAGGCGATCGCCATCTTTCTGATAGCTTGCCCAGCATAATTTGTGGTACAGATCGATCATCACAGAGCTAGAATTTTTATGTATGTGATCAATATGCTCCAGAAAAGGATGAATTGCATCTACTTTATTATTCAGAGTATACACTCTGATTATATCAAAAATAATCTGTGAGGTATAGTAATCATTATCCAGCATCTGAAATAGGAAAAAACTCTCATTCAGATAGGTCATTGCATTATCAACCTCATTTATCTTATTATGAAGCAAGCCCAATGCTTTTGTGATCAATGCCTGTGTACGTACACATGATTTTTTTATTCCTATCTCAAGGCCTTTAGTGTAATAGTTCAATGCATCTGTCATCTGCCCTGTGAATTCTGATAATCTACCCAAATTGAATAATGTAGTTGCAAGAGCAAGTTCCTCCTGTTCATTATCCTCTCTCATTATTTTTGCCTGATTAAGATTGATCAGAGCATCCTCATACAGCCCCATATCCAGGTGTATCAAGCCATTTGCATTGTAGCAGAGCGATAATAACCGGGTATCATTGAGCATCTCAGCCTGTGCAAAGCTCTCATAGAAATATTCAAGAGATACATCCAACTCTCCTAGAAAACGGTAGTAAGCTCCTTTCAGATGCTTCAGCTTGGAGAATAATATCAGGTTCACCTCATCCTCAAGGTTCTTACGATTGAAGAGTATCTCCTCTGCCTCTAATATCACCTCAAGTAACTCCTCTAGTTTATACCATTTCCATAAGATACTGCTCTTTGTGATCATAGCCTCTAGTCTTAATTGTTCATCTTTTCGTATATCTGCAAGATGAATAAGGTCATTACTTATATCCACTGCAATGCTGTAATTTCCAAGAAGATCATTAATTCTAAATAATAGCTGGTAGTAGGTGACTACCTCGTTGTAAGTGTAGTTGACTAATTTTTTTTCAAATTCAAGCATCTTTTTGGCTTCTTTCAATTCACCTTTTTCAATTTTCAACCGAATTGTATCTAAATCCATCAAGAAACCTTCTTATAAAGAAATAATAATTAGTAATTAATTAAATCAACCTATCTTGTGATTAAATATTGTATGCTAATTTTTTACTCTTTGAAAAACTTGTAAAAAATATGTAAAATGTTTTTGGATTATCTCAAGTTTTAAAACTTAAAAATACTACATAATTATTAGAAGGAATCAATCAATGCAAGAATTGGATAAAAATGAGATTCACAAGGGATTAAGTCATACTTCAGTTGAGTTATCCTATAAATTCTGGGGATTAAAAAGAAAACAGATAACAGTAACACCAGAGGATGGTGGGCTCTCACCTCTAGAGATACTAGTGATCATGAGGCAGAGTGCAGAGATCTATACTGCAAGAGTTGAGAGAATTGTCAGAAATGAGGATATGGATAATTTACCCAAATTACATGATTTTGATGAGAAAAAATTGATGCGAAGAATTGATCTTGAAGAGGAGACACCAAAAGCCAATATCAATATATTCATGGCTGCAAGATCAGATATGTTGAATCTCATTTCTTTTGATGATGATGTATGGGAGAAAAAGAAATGCTTGCATGAGACCAAGGGTGTGATGACATTACAAGAATTACTTGCGGATCTTGTTATAAGAGAAAGAGCTTATCTTGATAAATTGAATGAATTACTACCTGAGTAGATTTATTAGAATCAAAAAACTTCACAAGAAGTACATTTCACTGTAATAATACATTACTTAATTTTGCAGTAGCATATAATTCTAAATAGCAATTTTAATCCATATGAAAGATCAAACTAACTAAAAGAATAATTGTGAATAGCCACTGTCTATGTAACGCCATAGTTAGTTTTCTTGTTGCTTTGTTCTCCCATATCAGTGCAACTCTCTGCCAGATAATATATCCAGATACTGATAGAATCAGCATAGCAGTTGCAGCCACTATTCCTGTAAATATTGCACCAGATTCACCTGAGAATTTTAAAGTTGTAAAATCAAACACCATAAATCCATGAACAAATGCCAAGATGGTGGCAATTATATTTACCAAGAAATGAAATACCATCAATGGTTTGCGAGTTTTTCTATATATATCTTTAATCTGACCCTTGAGCTCTTTCTGATCCTCTTTGAGATAGCGTTGGGAATAGATATATGTTCGTTTCAACAGTACATATGAGAAACCCATGAACATCAGAGCAAATGCAGCAACACCAGTCCCCTCAAATGCATCATTCTCGATCTCACCTCCCTCAAAATCATCATTATCTGCGATAACAGTGAATACAGAGAATAATAGTGAGAATAATAGTAAACATAGTAAATATCTATTTTTCATAATACATATCATTCTTATACAGTTTTTAATTTTTTCTTAATGTGAATATTCTAAACTATAGATTCTCAATAACTATACTCTCAGCCTGAGCCAATGCTTCTTCAATACCCTCAATTTTTGGACCTCCACCTGCGATAACGTCTTTTTTGCCACCTCCTCCCCCACCAAGTAGCTTCCCAATACTACGTATTATGGGAGATAGTTTCAGATCACTTCCCTTAGTCTTTGCTACAATTATCATTGCTTTACCCTCATGTTTTCCAATAATAATCGCAAGTAGATCCTCTTTTGATATCTCAGAGAATTTCTGACCGGATATAATCAGATCTACCTGTGGTGCATCTATCTGCGTTACCACCAGTTTGATAGTCCTGCCAGATTTTGTACGGATGGATTTTGCATTGTCGATTAATTGTGGTATCCTTGCCTCTGCAAGCTGACTACTCAACCTCTCGATTATCTTACGCTGTTCTTTCCACTCTGAGAAGAAACGATCTGAGGTTTTTGGCATATCTTCTGGTATAACTGAGAATACATCAGCAGATTCAGATAATAATTGATAATTATGCTGTGCAGTGGTAACTGCTTTTTTACCAGCTGTCAGTGTTAGCCGGACTATACCATCCTGAATTCGCTCTGCACCCAGTATACGGATATATCCAATATCTCCAGTTGCATCTGCATGAGTACCACCACATGCCTCTGTATCAATACCGGGTATCTCCACAATTCTTAACTCTTTACCCGGTACTACTCCACCCTGATAAATGGTGAATCCGAATTTCTGCTCTGCATCATCTCGAGAGAGTACATGTTTCTTAATTCTGCGATTATCCATAACCACAGAATTTGCAATGAATTCAATCTCATCAAGTGTCTCTCTTGATATACCCTCCCAGTGGGTGATATCTAGCCTTGCTCTCTCAGGAGTCTTATCAGCACCTGCCTGCCATACATGAGATCCAAGTACCTCTCTTGCAGCACCTCCAACTATATGAACTGCTGTGTGATGTCTTGTCAATGATAATCTTCTCTCCCAATCTACATTCATAGTCACTGTGGAACCGACTTTCAATGACTTTGGCAATTTACTCAATTTATGCACAACTGCATTTCCAAATTTCTTGACATCCTCAACATTGATGTTGTTCTTGGAGAAGGTGATAGTACCAGAATCCTCTGCCTGACCACCACCTAGTGGATAGAATATAGTTTTATCAAATATAACATGACCTGTATCTAGTATTGCAACAACCTTGGCTTTTGTCCTCTTCAGATGCTGTTTCTCATAATACAGTTTCTGTGTCTCAAATGATTTTATCTCATCAAAATCAATCTCTGATTTTGTCTTTGTACCTTTATCAACCCGGGGCAATGCCTTATCTACCTGTTGATAGAAATCCATGGGAATATCTACAGTGATTCCTTTTTCCATGGCAATAGATTGTACAGATTCGGGTGGAATACCTCTTGAGGTATACATATCCACCAATACACTGTCATTTATCTCTTTTTTCTGTTTGACCAGTTGGTTAACAAATTTCCTTCCGGATGCTATTGTCTTCTTATGCCTGAGCAGCTCCACATCCATGATTGTGGGTACAAGCTCTCTTGCCTCTTTCAGTCTTGGATAACTCTGTGATACATAGGTAATAGTTCTATCAATAATATCAGATAGGTCAAGATCCAGCTCTAATTGTTCGTTTATTGTGAACATTCGTCTTATTAACGATCTGAGATTGTATCCACCACCAACATTTGAAGGAATTGCTCCATCAGCCAGTGTGAATGCAACAGTTCTGCTATGGTCCCCAATTGCATACAATGCCTCAATCTCTGCCAGTGCAGAGTTCAGATCTGTAAGTGAGTAACCCAATCTTTCTGCAATATTTGCCCTTGCAGACTTCACATCACTCACTTCATTGATATCAATTAAACCTGCAAGTTTAGAGTAATTTACCAGAAGATCCTGATCTACTTTGATACCAGTCTCTTTCTTCATATAGTCAAGTACAGGACCAAAGGTTGCCTCATATATAGTTGGTGTACCCTGTGAGAACCATGATACTCGTTCCAATCCCCAGCCCACATCAATTACCTTTATATCCATATCTTTGTATCCCTTATCTGTCTCCTCATACTGCATAAATACAGAGTTCACAATTTCAGTTCCAAATGCAAAACTCTCAAGATTAGGCCCGAAATTACCACCACCAGCCCAGATACCTTCAATATATGTCACCTCTTCAGGCTTCAATCCCAACCTCTCAGTTAGGAATTTGAAATTCAGATCAATACATCGATCCATCCAGTATCCACCTTTTAGTTTATCAGAATTGAATGCATGTTGTCCAAACATGATGAATGAGGTTAGATGTCTTCCAGTTCTTCCCACATTATCAGTATCTGAGAAGTCACCTCCAAAGCGTATACATGGCTGTGGTACTGTTAATGGATTTGCAGGCGGGTCTAGTGTACCATTAGTTACCCATGGTTGAAAATCAGCAATTGATGCGATGGTGAATTCCAGATCATCTCTCCATCTGGCAACAGTTGGATAAGCCTCTATTGATGTGTGTCCATGTTTCTCAAAGAATGATGTGAGTTGTGAAATAGTTTCATGAAAATCCCAGTTCTTTCCTTTGCGATTGATAAAGCTGTATCCTCCCTCACATGGTGTATCACCACATGTGTTTCTATCTTGATCCAAGGTCCAGAACATATGTTTACAGCCAGTACATTCTTTTCTGATATAACCTTTATCTTTGAACAGTTCCACTTTGTACTGTTCGGGGGTAAAGATTTTTTGCATTTCAGACTTATCCATAATTATCCAATTGTTTTTGTTTTAAAAAAAGTTTCCTTAGTATCTCTATCATTAAACAATAGATTGCCATAGATAAAAGTAATTAACTTTTAAAAGATAATTAACACGTGACTTTATTAATTGAAATATGAATTATCAATTAGAAATGAATGCCAAATTGCCCTATTGGTATTTGAATCAACAGACCAGTATAGAGGAAAGTATAGACCCAGCTACCAGAGATAAGTTGATTAATGAGAGATTAGATTTTCTGAAAAATCCAGATAGAAAGGATATCGAATTTGGATTGGATAAATATGACAAGGAAGAGCTTGGAAAGAGAGAGAGAATGGCTTTCACAATCATGAAGATTGGTGCATGTCTAGATCCCAGACTATCGGCATGGTTAATTGAGACAGAGGGGGATGTATTTGAGAAAGATTTTAGATTACTCAAATGGAATGATAAAAAAGCAATATTGGACGATCTGTATCCTCGTGAGGCGGGAGCAGCTACATGGAGTACTGTTGAGGATCTGGTATATGATATGAATGAGGGTGATCTTTACAAAAAACTGTCTATAAAAGAGGAGAGTACACAGCAGATCAGATCAAGCAATACATTGTATGCCACTGCAACTGTAAAAGATGTACGAGGTATGAACAAGTATATCGCATTGGATTTCAGATTTGCATCTCAGCTGATCAGAACAAGAAAAGCAATTCTGTACAGAGGGTGGGCAATTACCACAGTATCAAGATTTATAGTCACAATAAAGCACAGATATGAGGAGACAATAGGTAAAAGTCTTACTGAATATGCAGACAGGCTTGAGAACAAACCAAATCCAGTGATGAAAAAGATAGCAAAAGAAGTCAATGAGATACTACAAAAGAAGGTGGAGTTCAGAAGATCAAGATTACAGATTGATGCAATAGAGCTGGAGGGAACTCTAGATGAGAATATGGGCATTCTTCCCCCATGTATAGAGGATTTACTTGTCAGAGTAAATGAGGTAGGATATATTGGCCACTGGGAGAGATTACAACTTGGTATATTCCTGAAGAAGATTGGTATGGATGTGGAGACACAGCTACATTTCTGGTATGATAAGGCAGTGGATAATGTAAATATGACATTTGATGATTTTATCAACAAAGCTGGATATGTGATCAGGCATATTTACGGCTTGGAAGGTGGTAAAGTCAATTATGAGATGCCTTCATGTACCACTATCCAGGGAAAAATGTTCTGCACTTTCAGACATCTTGGTATCGAGCATATCAATAAAAGAGTGGTATCGATTCTTAAGAGAATAACTGGAGATAAACAGGATGAGAACAAGAAAAATGTGGCCAAGAGAATAATAGAAGCCAGTATCAGAGGTTTACCAAATATGGCATGTGCATATAATCTAGATCTGATAACAGGCATCAAGAGAGATAAAATTGTACATCCAATGATTTATCTTAAATTAGCAGGGGAGAAATCAGGTAAGATAAAGAAAGAACTGGATAAGAATAAAACAGGAGAACTGGTTGAGGAGGGAGAGAAATGAGCGATAAAGCATTGGATAAAAAACTGGATACCTTAGAGAATATAGATGAGATTGATAATGTTACCACCAGGAGGAAATTCAAAATATTCACCGAAGAAGAGATCAAATTACAGAATGATCTGCAGACTTACTATCGCGATCATTTTGATGTGAACCTACTCTGGAGAGTGATAAAGAGGGAGAATTTCGATACTCGTGAGTTTGGATTCAATCGTTTGAATGCAGGATTTACCCGTAATAAATCATTTGAACAACCTGCTCATCTTAAGGAATATATGCACACATTTCCAATAATCGGTGCATATATTGGCTCTTTGTACAAGAATAGACTACTACCAAAGGATAGATACAATAAAGCGGTAACAATACACAATGCAGAGTGGCTTGGAAGAGAGTTGATATTTGATCTGGATCTAGATGACTATAATCCTGTAAGAAGGTGCAAATGTGAGGGTAAAGATGTATGTGAGGATTGCTGGGGACTTATGCAGGAAGCTGCTGTTATAATAGATGATACTTTGATACATGATTTTGGATTCAAAAAACTAGAATGGGTATACACAGGTGGTAGAGGCTATCATTGCTGGGTGCTTGATAGTAAGACTATGCCACTGGATCAGAACCAGAGAACTGCAATTGTGGATTATATGCAGTATATTCATGATCCCAAGGGATTACAGAAGGTGGATAAGATTGGATCATTTGATGAGAGAATGAAGATACGTATCTATGAGAAGCTGGCAAGAAACTTCATATTCAATGAGACACAGAAATTTCTTACTGAGAATGCAGGCTTCTCAGTGAATAGTCTGAAAAAAGCAAGACAGAAACTAGAGAGCAGTGAATTGTTACGCGATATTGTGGATGCAATACCAAATGGCAAGGAGCCCATATTTCTCAATACATTGATCAAGTACCATTATCCAAGAATAGATCATAAGGTTACCATAGATGTGAGAAGATTGATCAGAATGCCTGGATCCATACATATCAGATCTAAAAATATATCAGAATACATTTCCAATCCGGGTAAATTCAATCCAATTAATGATGCCAGGAATATGTATGACTTAATCTAGTAAAGTTAAGCTAATTATTAAAAACATCACTGCATATTTGAAATATGACCGATTGGTATGTTATTGATCTTGGTACTATCAGCTATAAGAAGGGGCTTGAATTACAACAGGAATACTGGCAAAAAGCAGTTGATGGTGAGGATCATTACATTCTTCTCCTAGAACACACACCTGTGATCACACTTGGAAGGCGTACAGAACCAGAACATCTGCTGTTGAATGAGGAAGAGCTTAAAGTACAGGGGATAGATCTGTACAAAGTGAATAGAGGTGGGTCTGCCACATATCATGCACCCGGACAACTGGTTGGATATATTATCTGTAAATCCTCTAGATTTGGTGGCATACATGAGCTGGTTACCAGAGTATTGAATTCAATACAGCAAGTAATCTCTGATTTTGAGATTAATTGTGTGATCGATCCAGAGAACCCCGGTATTTGGACAAACAGTGATACTCCCAGAAAGCTTGCAGCAGTGGGAATGCAGAACAAGCATGGATATACACTTCATGGATTTGCAATCAATGTACATTTACCACTCACGGGTTTCTCTGCAATAGTGCCATGTGGGTTGACATTACCTGTAAGTACCATGTCAATAGAGCTTGGAAAAATAATAAGAATAGAAGATGTGAAAACTAAAACTAGAAAAATATTACTACAAGAATTGACAAAGAAAGTGAAAAAAAATATTTGATCAGTTAATTAACAAAGCACTTAATATTTTATGTTTTTATTATATTTTATGAACGAAGAGACACTGATCAAAGAGGCAATAAAAGCAAGGGAGTTTGCATATGCACCATATTCCTCATTCAAAGTTGGTGCAGCATTGGAAAGTGTGGATGGAGAGATTTATCACGGCTGTAACATTGAGAACAGTAGCTATACGCCCACTGTTTGTGCAGAGAGAACTGCGGTATTCAAAGCAGTATCAGAGGGAAAGAAAAGATTCACACGAATTGTAGTGGTAACAGGAGATAATAAGCCTTCCTCACCATGTGGAGTATGCTTACAAGTGCTCTCTGAATTTGTGGATGATGATTTTCCAGTGATATTAACAAATACTTCTGGAATAGTTGAGCAGTATAAATTCACAGACCTATTGGGAAGACCTTTCAGACCAGAAGTATCAATCGGCAACCGGGATAATTGACTCAATTCACAATATTAAAATTGTTAATATTTAATTCAGTATTGTACCCTCATGGCAGATGAAATAGATCCTGAAATAACTCTAGATCCTGAAAATTGGCAAGCTCTGGCAAAATTGGGAGATGATGTATTAGAAGATATGTTTGATTATCTAGAAAATGTGAGGGAGAGAAAAGTATGGCATGATATACCGGAGAATATCAAACAATGCTTCAATGAGAGCCCACCGATGAAACCATTATCATCCAAAGAAGTGTATGAAAGGGTAAAACATGAGATATTACCATATCCACCGGGAAATATACATCCAAGGTTCTGGGGATGGGTGAATGGTACCGGCACACCATTTGGATTGATTTCAGAACTTATCATTGCAGCAATGAATGCCAATACAGGAGGAAGAGAACATATTGCAAATTATGTTGAGAGACAACTGGTATCATGGATGCGTGAGATATTTGAATTCCCAGCAAACAGCAGTGGACTTGTCACCTCTGGATGCTCTATTGCCAATCTGATTGGGATAACAGTTGCAAGAAATCAAGCATTGGATTTTGATGTGAGAAAAAAAGGGATAATGGCTATTAAAAAACCTATGATACTGTATGGTACCTCTCAGATGCATTCATCTATTCAGAAAGCAATGGAAATACTGGGCCTGGGTTCTGATAGCATACACCTCATAGAATGTGATGAGAATGCTAGCATCAGTATTGATAACCTGAGAGCTCAGATAAAACAGGATATAGAGGCCAATCTACAGCCATTTGTGGTGGTTGGCAATGTCGGCACTGTGAATTCTGGTACAATCGATGACATATTAGCTTTAAGAAAAATATGTGATGAATTCAATCTGTGGTTGCATCTAGATGGTGCTTTTGGTGCATTGCTTCAGCTATCATCAAATAAGTATAAGATCAAAGGAATTGAGCTAGCAGATTCACTTGCATTTGATTTTCATAAATGGATGCATGTGAACTATGACGCTGGCTTTGTACTGATCAGAGATGATAAATTACACAGAGATACATTCACACTGAGGCCAAGTTATCTTGCATCTATGGAACGAGGTTTAGCAGGAGGAGGTTACTGGTTCTCAGAATATGGATTACAACTATCAAGAGGCTTCAGATCTTTGAAAGTATGGATGACAATCAAAAGATTTGGATTTGATATCTTTGGTAGACTCATAGATCAGAATATCAGACAGGCACGCTACTTTGCAGATATAATCGAGAAACAGGATAACATTGAGCTAGTTGCCAAAGTAAATATGAATATTGTGTGTTTCAGATATAATCCAGGTGAGATTGATGAGGAAGAGCTTGAACTTATCAATAAAAAAATATTGTATGCTATGTATGATCGGGGAATAGTGGCCCCATCATATACAAGAATATTTGGCAAATACTGCCTTAGAATTGCAATTACCAACCATAGAAGCAGACTATCAGATCTAGATATTCTATTGAATGAGTTGAATGAAATAATTGAACTATTGCAATAACTTGATCAGTTTTATGAAAATATATTGAAAATGATAAAAATATATTGAAAAAATATGAAATTCATACCAGAAAATAAATAGCTATATGATATTGAAATAAAAAATTAATGTAGATGAAAACACCTGCATTACCTACTAAAATCACTATCACCAATCAAGATCTTGAGGCTAAATTCGCCAGTGAATTCCATATTATGCATAATCCAAATGAATTCGTGCTGACTATGCTGGAAGTAATACCACAGATGAAATATACTTTCAAAGAGGTGCCCCATCCAAAAACAGGACTGCCCACAAAAGTTGCCAGAATGGCAAATGATGGTCTGGTACAGAAGGTGGTTGGTCGATTTGGAATGAGCCCTGCTACAATGAAAAAACTGGTGACAGTACTAAATCAGAATGTGAAAAACTATGAGGCCAAATTTGGCGAGATATCTATTAATCCTCCAGAAGGACTTCACTAATCTAATTTAGCAATAATAATCCTTTAACCTATGCTTTTTAAGTAAACTCTATAATATTGTATTATGAAATTTAGTTTTGATATATTCGTCACTCGTGGACTTGGTGATAATTCATATCTGATACATTCTGGAGACGAGGCAGCTGTGATAGACCCACAGAGAGATGCCTGGAGGTTCACAGATAAGGCAGATGAACTGGGCCTTGGTATCAAATATGTATTTGAAACACATGTGCACAATGATTATATCTCAGGTGCATTTGAGATACATGACAAAACAGGTGCTAAACTGGCAGTTCCTGCAAAAGGAGAGTATAAATTCAATCATAAGAAAATGAATGAGGGTGATAAGATTAAAATTGGAGACATCACTATTCAGGCTTGGCATACACCTGGACATACATATGAGCATACTAGCTGGTTGGTATCTGAGGAAAAAAATCCAGTAGCTATATTCACAGGTGGTTCTATGCTAGTTGGCTCTGCAGGCAGGACAGACCTTTTGGGACATCATCACACCGAGAATTTAACAAGATCACAGTTTGATACTGTCAAGAGAATTGGAAGTTTGCCAGATGATGTCAAGGTATTGCCCACACATGGCGGAGGTAGTTTTTGCAGTGCATCAAATCCATCATCAGATAGAGTATCCACTATTAAATTGGAAAAATCATATAATCAAGCATTGAGATGTGACACAGTTGATGAATTTCTAAATAAACAATTAGAGGGTCTACTACAATATCCAAGCTATTACAAGTATATGGCACCTCAGAACAGAGCAGGTGTGAAAGTGGTTGGATCTCTTGAATTACCCACAAGACTATCAGAATCTGAATTTGATGAGGAATTCTCAAGAGCCAGAGTAATAGATACCAGAACACGTGATAAATTTGCATCTGCACACATTGATGGCACACTTAATATAGAGTTAACACTATCCTTTGGTACATATATTGGCTGGTTATTGGAATATAATGAACCTATGGTATTTATTGTAGATAATGAGAAGGAGAAGGAGAATATTGAGGAAATAACCACACAGCTGTTCAGAATAGGAATTGATAATATCAAAGGATATATCAGTAGTGATGATAATTTTTTCATTTCCAAAGCGATCAGTAAATACACACTTACAACACATGAAAGTATCAGAGAGCAATTGGATAGAGGTGAGGCACCAATATTCATAGATGTAAGAGATCCAGTTGAGTGGAAAAACACAGGAGTGCTTCCCAATACAAAAAAAGTATTTCTAGCAGATGTACCATCTAAATTGAGAGAACTCAGAGATGAATTTGGAGAAAAACAAGTTTATGCAATCTGCGTATCTGGAGAGAGGGCAGTGATCTCAACTTCATATTTGAGGTCTTTAGGCATGAATGCATCGGTCATAGCAAATGGTGGAATAAATCAATTCTCAAGCTATTTAAAGCATAATTAATATAATAATAAAAAAAATATTCAATTTCATTCCTAATAGGAAGAACCTTGATTAATAGCAATATGTATTATAACCTGTAGATGGCAAAGATTACTATAAAAGATGGTTCTACAATATCCTATCATCTGGAAGGAGATATATCCAATCCAGTTGTTATTTTTGTAAACGGAAGTATATTCAATTACAAGCAGTTCAATCCGGTACTATTACCTGCATTGAAGAAAATACTTGGAAAAAATTATTCATATTTACAGTATGATTATGTGGGAATATCAAATTCATCTGAATTAACTGGTGGATTTGATTTCAGTACAATAACACGGCAACATGTGGAATTGATGGATGCACTTGGAATTGATAAAGCACATCACTTTGGATATTCTAAAGGGTCACTTGTAAGTTTTCTTACTGCTGCAAACTATCCAGACAGAGTAATTTCAGTAGCAGGATATGGCAACCCAAATTTAGATGTCGCAGATGATGAGATGACAAGAAATGCATTTATCAGAAGAAGACAGGCATTATCATCAATCTCAGGAGTATGGGATCAGAAGGTGAATGAATTCAACTATGGCATTCTTTATGATGCTGTATTTCTACCAATGGTATTTCCAGGTAAAACATTGAAAACAATATCAATCAAAGAGAAGGTGAAGAATAAAGTGATCAAATCCAAACTGAAACCTATGTTGTGGGATACTAGAATAGATGTACTTGATAAATTGTATCAACTATACACAGAGATAATATCAGAGGAAGATCGCAACAGATACATAGAGGAGATGAAGGGTATTAAACAGCCAGTACTGTTATTACACGGTACTAATGATGAGACAGTTCCATTATCTGCATCTGAGAAACTAGCAGATTGGATTGATGGTGCTAAATTGATAAAAATAAAAGACTACGAGCATACAGCACCTGTACTGGTTAAAAAGAAGGGAAAATATCTGATGACAGAGTTGGCTAATTTTATAAAATCAATAAAATAGACCAATAGATATTTCTATTATTAATTTTATAAGCATCTATGGTTATCAATTATGCAGTACAGATAGAACCACAATTTGGTTATGATTATCAACAGATTTATGATATATGCAATGCAGCTGAGGATAATAACTTCTCACATGCGTGGTTCTCAGATCATTTCATGATGACTAGGGATTCCACTGATCTTATCTCCTATGAGGCGTTCTCAGCCATGTTTGCAGCACTATCGAGAACAACAACACTGAAAATTGGCTCTCTTGTATTTGGTAATTCATATAGACATCCAACAGTGTTAGCCAAACAGATTGCTTCAATGGATCATTACAGCAATGGAAGAGTAGAGTTTGGAATTGGATCGGGATGGAAAGAGCTAGAGTATAAAGCCTATGGAATTGATTACCCATCTGCCGGAGTAAGAATAAAGCAGTTATCAGAGGCAATTGATGTGATAAGAAAATTATGGACTGAGGAGAAGGCAAATTATTCAGGAGAGTATTACAATCTGAAGGATGCAGTATCATTCCCAAAGCCATATCAAAAGCCATATCCACCTATATGGGTGGGTACAATGGAGGCCAAGAAAAAAATGCTCACTCTTGTAGCAGAGAAGGCAGATGGGATAAATATTGCATGGAGCTTTGCACCAGATGTATATCAGGAGAAATTACAAAGGATTGATGAATACTGTGATAAATTTGATAGAGATCCAAAGACATTAATGAAAAGCTATGGAGTATGGACAAGAATCTATGCAGATGAGGATGAGAAGTATAGGATTTGGAAAGATGTGAGCGAGAAGAGAGGCTTCAGCATGGAAGAGGTTGAGAGAAGATATTCTGGCTCATTACATGGTACTGTGTCTGAGATAATTGAAAAGCTCAAACAATACAAAGCACTTGGAATTGATCACTTTATATTCATGTTTCCAAAGGATAAGGAGATAGAATCTATGGAAATATTCAATGATAAAATAATTCCAAAGGTATAATATACCGGGATAGATAATAAACACTATAAATTGAGAATATTGGAATAATTTGTGAATATAGAAGTCTTTGATAAGGATGAGATTGCACTTGAATGTGCTAAACTAATGATGTCAAGAATTATCAGAGGATTTATCGATAAAGATAGAGTAGTAATCGCTCTATCCGGTGGAAATACTCCAAAACCGGTATATGTATATCTTGGTAAATATCTAAGATCTGAGGAGATACTTGGAGAGGATAGAGAATTACACATAATACAGGTGGATGAGAGGTTCACCGAGAAGAATAGTGATAGAGCAAATCAAAAAATGATCAGAGATGCATTGAATATTGATAAACTGAAGCATATGTATTATCATTTTATACCAATGAGAGATGAGGTTGATAGTATTCAACAAGCGGTGGAACAATACAGAGATACTCTTGAGCAGCTGAAGAGAATCGATGTCATTCTTCTGGGAATGGGAGATGATGCACATACTGCATCGTTATTTCCAGAAAATACAGAATATATCAGCTCGTTGAAGAAAGAAGAGACTGTATTATCAGCTTTTGTCAAAGTACAGAATGAGGATAGAGTATCTCTAACTCCTGCAACAATAAATGATGCAGGGGAGAAGATACTGTTAATCACAGGTGAGAAAAAAGGAAAAATACTGAAAGAGGCAATAAATTCAGATAATATTCATAAATATCCCATAAAAACAGTCATAGATAATACTATAATCTTTATGGATAGGTCTTGTGAAGAATCATATATGGGTAATTAACATGAGGATGATTATATTTGGTGCAACAGGTCTTGTTGGTACTCATATGGTGAATAAATTCAAAGATAGCTATGAACTGCTTGCAGTGGGTAGAAATGAAAAGAGGTTGAATAAACTGCATAAAATAGGTGTAAACACGCTAAAATTTGATATTACATCAGATTATGATAATTATTCGGTATTTGATGAATACAATGATTGTGTGGTGATCAATTGTGCAGCAGCAGTAACCGGTGCATCTGAGAATACTCTGAATGATGTGAATATACTTGGAACTGAGAAAATTATTAGAAAAGTGAATGAATTGAATGCCAGATTGATACATATATCTAGCTACACAATATATGGTGTGAATGGATCAGATTATACAGAAGTTGATAAGTTTGATGGTGGCACAAAATATGCAGAGAGCAAGTATATTGCTGAGAAACTAGTAATTGATAACTGTGATAAATGGACGATATTCAGACCTCCATTTATTGGAGGACCATTTGATGAGAATGTACTGTATAATTTTTCAGAGAGAATAAAAAAACATAGGATGCCATTAATCGGAGATGGCTATCTCACATATATAGATGCCAGAGATATTGCAACCATCACAGAGATTGTACTCACAGATGATAGATCGGTGAAACAGATATACAATATTGCCGGTGAGACAATCAAATTATCAGAATTTATAGATCTGCTTGGTGGATTACTAGGAGTTGAGAAACCATATGGGAAGAGATATCCATATTTTTTAATATTCTCAATTGGTAGTATACTTGATTTTATTGCCAGAATACGTGGAAAAAACAATGAGAATTCAATATCCCGGTACAGGATAAAAAGTCTTACCTCAGATCGAACTTTGAATACGGAAAAAGTTATAACTCAATTCAAGTTCAAACCTGTATACAGTATAAAACAGAGTATTATAGATTGGATAAATGAGACATCGAAATCATAAAATAATTGACTTAATCTAAATTCACAATCAGACATATTTATATACCGCCACCTCTATATTTATTATAAGAACGATTATGGAGATTAATCTAATACAACCAATAATTAATTCAGTTATTGATGCCAATAAGCTCATGAAAAGACATGCAGAGGAAAGATTGAATGTACTCTCTGATTTATTCTCTGAACTGGATGTTTTGATAAATCAAGATGAAAACAGTATTAATCTGATTGAAACTACATTTCAAGAGATACATGATATTCATGAGAGTGTAAACAGTACAGCAGATACTAAATTAGATCTTGAATTGATTGCAGTACAAGAGAAAAAATTGAAATCTATCAATAAAATTATTGGAGAATTGGATGTATTGGAGGAGAACAAAGAATATTTGGAGAAAAGTATTGAAGCAGTAGATAAATCAATCGAAGATCGTGATGAATTAATTTCCATTCTTAGTGAATATGTAGAGCTTGAGACTGCATCCAACTATAAAATACTGGCAGAGATCGCAGAGCTTGAGAACATACAGTATAATTTTGAGAAATCAATGAATATGTATTCAATGCTATCACGATATGATCCTAGAATACAGACAATAAATATACTTGAGAAGTATCAAAACGGTATCTCAAAATATCAGCTGATAAAAATGCTTGATATTTCAGATTATGAGGCTATAAAAATAATAGATGAACTTATTGCACTGAAGATGATAGAGACACGGGGTTCCAATACAATCCTGCATTTACCAGGAGAAAAAGTAAATCTCGGATATATTAAATCAATTTAATATGATATTATAAACATAAACAAAAGTAATTGGAATGTAAATTGAATATGGACTTTTCTAAAATAAATAATTATATATTTGATTCAGATGGAGTATTACTAGAAGAAGGCAAAATCATTGCAGGTGCATCTGAGCTTACACGTCATTTGCAAGCTATGGGTAAAAAAATATATATTTTCTCTAATAATTCCACAAAACATCCTGAAACTATGAGAACACATTATGAAGAATTCGGGATCTCAGTTGATGGTGTGATCAATTCAGGAATGCTAGTTGTGGATTATCTGAATAAACAGAAAATTGATAATGTATATGTCGTGGGAGAAGATGGCTTTATTTCACTGTTAAGACAGAATGGAATTGAGCATCATGAAGGTGATGTACAGGCAGTAATTGTAGGAATGGACCGTAATCTCACATATGAAAAGTTAAGGATTGCCAGTAGAAAAATAATCAATGGAGCAAGATACATAGCCTCAAATCCAGATAATAGCTTTCCAACACCCCGTGGGTTAGAGCCTGGCGCCGGATCTATGATTGCAGCAATATCAGCTGCAAGTGCAATAGAGCCTGAAATCATACTAGGAAAGCCCAATACATACGGATACAATTTTATTGTTGATAAATATGGATTGAAAAGATCTGAGACGCTAATGATTGGGGATAGATTTGAGACAGATATTTTGGGTGCAATACAATCCAGTATCCACGCACTTGTTATCAATACAGGAGTAGCAAAAACAAGAGAAAATCCAGGTAAATATGGCGAATATACTGCATCAGTGATAGAGAATTTATCTGAGCTATTAGCTAAAACCAGTTAATCTCAAATTATAAACCAAGTGATCGTGCAATCACAAATCTCTGTATCTCATTTGTACCTTCATACAGTAGAGTTGCCTGTACATCTCTATGATATCTCTCCAGTGGTAATTCCCTACTGAAGCCCATACCACCATGTACTCTGATTGCCTGTGCAGTGATCTCAGATGCTACCTCAGTGGCATATGCCTTGGCAATGCTTGAATTCATGGTGTGTTTCATTCCCTGATCTTTCATCCAAGCTGCCTTGTGTGTAACTAATCTTGCTGCCTCCAATTTCATCTGCATCTCTGCAATTTTGAAAGATACACCCTGAAATTTACCAATAGGCCTACCAAACTGTTCTCGTTCCCTGGCATAGGCAATTGCTGCTTTGAATGCAGAATCTGCAATACCCAATGCTTGTGATGCGATACCAATCCTACCGGTATCCAGCGATTTCAATGCAATAGCAAGACCTGCACCCAACTCACCTAATCTGTTCTCTTTTGGAATTCTCACATTATCAAAGAATATTGCACTGGTATGGGAGCCATGTAATCCCATTTTTTTCTCAGCAGGGCCAATCGTCATTATACCGGATTTTATGGCTGATTTCTCCACAATAAAGGCAGAGATGCCTTTACTACCAAGAGATGCATCCTCAATTGCCATTACAAGAAATATATCTGAATGAAGTGCATTTGTTATCCAAAATTTTGAACCATTAATTATGTATTCATCACCATCAATAACAGCAGTGGTTTTCATACCAGATGGATCAGACCCCGCAGTAGGTTCTGTTAGGCAGAAGGCTCCAAGTGTATCACCCTCTGCAATTCTAGTTACATATTTTTTCTTCTGCTCATCACTACCCTCTCTCTGTATTGCAAGGCCTACCATTGTAGTTACAGATACGATCACACTGGTGGAAGCACATGCTTTTGCAATCTCTTCGAGAATTATTGAATAGCTGAGTGTGGAGCTACCCGCACCCCCATATTCTGGATCAAGTAGGCTTCCAAGTAAACCCAATTCTGCAAGTTCTGCGATATTTTTCTCTGGAAACAAGGCTTCCTCATCTATCTTGCCTGCTCGATTAACAAATTTATTCTGTACCAATTCACGAACCATATCTCTGATCATTGATTCTTCTTCATTAAAATTAAAATCCATAGAATACTGATTAATAGGGGGATAATTAAAAATTTCTCAATCACTCATTAATATTTTACCTGTGGAAAGAAGACCTGCTCTTGTTTCTAGTCTCTCTTTGCTCCATTACACTGTATGGTCTTAAATTTATCAATTCACGGTTCAACTCGTTATTTTTCACCAACTCCCGGATACTCTCAAATAAATCAGGAGAATCCAGGCCCATAGCAAGTAATTCACAAAAACGGGCCAGTACATCTGGATTATAATTCTCTTTATTACCTTTTTTAATACTTGTCAATGCTTCAATTACCTTATTTCCTGCCTCTATCTCCTCCTCAATCACTTTTATAGTTGGGCGTATGATGGTATTTCTTGTCTCATTGATTGCAAAAGTTAAACTGGCAACTCTATAAGAATCATCTTTCACATATGTTTTCAGATAAAAAGATGATTTATCAGATGAATCCAATAAATTTAGTATCTCAACTAATTTATTATCTGCACTGATCAACAACTCATTATAACTGATAAGCTCCTCAGATTTTCATGTATAGAATTTATAATCTGTATTTTGAATTCAGATATTTTTGTACTTGAGGTACTAACTTCTCCTGAAAAAAGAGATTTACCAAGTTTGTTACTTTTTACAAATCTCACTGTATTTGTGAAATGCAGGTTCATTGCAAGGCTGGTGAATAATTGCAAATATTCAGATCGGGTTGTGAAAAAAGTAGACGGGGCATTCTCACTATCAAAAATAGATATAAGATCTGAATTAACTTCTTCCAGTACAGATACTGTATTTGATATTGTATCCAAATTATTCATATCTTGCACGATAGTTACCTCTTATTAACTAATATAATACTATTTGATAAACCTATCATTTAGAAAAAATATTATTGTCATTTAATGAGCAGACTATATCTAGAAGATATGTGTAGTGGATTAGTATATAAAATCTCATCAAACGTGGGAAAAAATTCCATCTTAAGATACATGAAAGAGTAAATTTACCAAACTCAAGTACTTTTATACTAATACCGATTTTTATAAAGTTTAGACCTAATGCAAAAAGCGGAGTATCTACCGAGTAGGTTAAAAATAAACCTAAGAAAATCAGATTAGTATCGGAGATAAAGAAATCAATGTTAAAGTTCCAAATATGGAAAATCCTACCGTTAATCCTTATTATTACAGCAGGGTTATTTGCTACCCCCGCACAAGCAGATCCATTTATTTTACCCAAAATAGATGGGGCTGGTCCAACAATAGATGGTAATATTGCCGCAGCAGAATGGCAAGACTTCCTGCTATTCAACGCAACTGTGAACAATCAAGATGCACAGATAAGAGTTTCAAGTGATGATAACAACCTATACATTGGTTTCAATTTTACAGCACCAAACTTTGTTCCTGTGGATGATAATGGATTCAATGCCACTATCACAGAGAATCTTGACACTCATGATTGGGTTGTGTTCCAATTTGATAATAATCTAGATCAGAAGCCAATGGGTACAGCAGATTCACCAGATGATGCAGTGATATTTGATCAGTACACCAATACAGCAGTTGATGCGTTGATCAATGGAACATCATATATTGCGGATATTGATAATGAAGGAAATGCCGATGGTACATATGCATTTGCAAATGTTACAGATGCACTTACCTATGAGATTTCCAAACCATTATCTTCAGGAGATTTGAATGGTTCAGATATTGCAATAGAAAGAAGTATCTTGCAATTTAGAATTAATAATTTCTTCAATCAAACATCAAATTCATCATCTTACTCAAGCACCCAGTGGTTTACATTCCGAGTGAATGAAACAGGAACCGGAGTGGCTTACAAGAGTGTTTCCAACACCACCATCTCACTGAGTATAGTATCAGATGATTCCAGTAAATACACCGGTCTCAGTACAGTACTTGATCAGTATGGATTCGATGTGACAACCTCTGTTGGCAATCTCACATTTGGAGATGTGGATCTCAATATAATTGTGATAGATGAGACATCTAGCGTGGATGATAACAATCTAGATGAACTAGTAACATATATCGAGCTTGGTGGAAAGGTAATTATCTTTCTTGCAGAGGGATCAGGTGATTCTTCCAAAATAGCTGAAAAATTCAATCTTGAATATCTATCAGAAAGTGTAAAATCACCTGATAACGAGACAATGCTCACATTCAGCTCCACAGGCTTTAATTCATCCTTGAGATATATCACTGCCAATACCAATGTAACAGATAGAGTGATCAAAGATGTCGGGTTTACATCCGGTGCATTCAATAAGAGCAGTTTATTTGACTCAAAATATATGTTCAGACAAGAATATCATATGCAGGATATTTTCAATATTGATAATTTTCTCTATAGTAATGATACAGTAAATAGTAATATCACCATCGGTGCATCGATTGATCTGATGAAAACTGGTAGAGTAAGTATTTTTGCAGGTAATTCAATAGTAACAAATGAATTTATCAACTATGGAGATAATATGCATTTATTACTGAGAATGATGCCATGGAATGCTAGATTAGTAAATACACTGAAGATCAATTCAGTTGAGATTGATGATCATGCAGTCAATAAAACAGAACCAATTAAGATCACAATTAATGTCACAAATGGATTTGATGAGTACAATGCAGATATCAATGTCAAGGCCATGCTAGTCAGAAATGATCAAGCAGTATTTACACTTGACCTCAGCTCCACAACATCAGTGTATGAAGGAGTGATTGAGACCAATGTATATGGAAATATGCAGATTGAGGTGTTAGCTTATCTTGATGGATATGGCTATGCAGAGGGAGAGATACAACAGGTATTTATTGATACACAATTGAATCTGTACAATAGTTTTTCAGATATTAGCACATTGATAATGGGAATATTTGTATTGTCAGTCTTTATTACTGTTTTCACAATTATCAAAAGTAAAGAATAAATTATAATTCACCCATTTCATCCTGTAATTTAATTACCACACTATTATTATCAATAGATTCATACAATTTAATCGCTTTCTCCATATATTTCCGTGCAATAATATCAGCATCCATTATTTCCTGTTGTAATATTTTATCTTTCTCATCAAGAAAATAATTTGCCAGTCTAGTCACCAATTTACGAGTAAGTTTGTTATCATGAATATCTACACTCAGTTTTATCGCTTTCTCAAGATAATAATCTTTCTTCATAGGAGTAATTTTAATCTCATCAAGATAAAGTGATATTAATCTATGAACCACCTGTTTTCTCAACTTAGGCTTACCAAGTATTTTCAAAGTAGATTGATATACATTCAGCAGATCAATATTCTCTTTATCCTCCAGTTTATTTATGAGTTCTGCTGTGTGTTTTAAAAAGAATACACCTATATTTCTATACAGTTTTATCAACTCAATATCTAATTCTGCGGATTTATATGCAATTGCAGTTCTGTATGCAAAATATATACTGTCCTCTACATATTTATTCTTAATGCATAATTCAGATAAATACTGAAATCCTTTTGCAGAATCCTTGAACCGTGAAGTATCAAAATTAGCAATTGCATCCTGATATAAAACCTCGAATGACTCCTCAAAATCAGGTAACACAACAATAGATCAATATTTCATATTATAAACTTGTGAAAATTAATAATATATTAAACATACTAAATAAAATTATAAGATTATATGTAGATCATCAATTACAACACAGAATTAATTGATACCTTAAATATGTAGTTTGTATATTTTTAAAAGCCACACAAATAATTTAAATATAAAAATAGTATGACATTCACTATCAAATGAAATTGCATATTAGATTATCATTGATGAATATAATATTTATTATTATCACACTGTCATTAATGATAGGAATAACCTACAAAGCCACCATCCCTAAAGTAGAGGCACAAAGTATCACATTGGTAGAAGCAACTGCAAGTGAGATCAGTGGAGATCTCTCAGATAAAATAGGGCAATCCAAACAGCTTGTCAGAGGCTTGTCAATATCAAGTCTACTACTTGTGGAAGATGCATCGGGTATGGAGGATAATCTGATAAAGCAAGAATTGATCACATATCTTGAGTTTAATCCAGACGTATATTCAGTGTATATCACACATTTCAATGGCACACACACGAAAGTGATAATTGTTTTCAGAGAAGCAGAGGGTTCTAGTAATTTCATCTCAGATATTGTATTCAGTACTGAGTTCTCACAGGATGAGGTATTTCAATTTCTAATTGGACAGGTAGAATCATTAGAAAAAGGTGATGTGATCAACACACCTGCATACTATGATACAGCATTTGTAAATAAACCAATGATTTCATTGCTTGCCCCAATTGTGGTAAATAATGTAAATTTTGGTTTTGTGGGTGTAGATATAGTTATGGAGGATGTATTGAATGCTATTAGTAGAATTCCTGAAATACTGGGAGAGGAGAGTTATGGCATCATCACAGATATTGATGAGACAATACTGGCACATCCCTCAGAGAAATGGAATTACACCAATAACTGGAATAGAGAGGAAACATTGAAATTCAGTGACTGGGCAAAAACATCTGGTATTGAGACAATTGATACAGTAGTTGATGCAACTCAAAAAGATAAAACAATCACGCAGGTTGGGGATAATCTGGTGATTACAGTCAATCTTGTGGAGAATACTGGTTGGAATCTTATAATTATATCTCCGGATACCCTGGTATATTCTATCTCTCAGAGTTTCCAACTGACTGGATTGATTGTTGGAACACTTACATGGCTCATATTTGGAAGTATTACTTATTACAGTAACAGATATAAAGTAGCGAATAAAATAGTAGATATTTCAGAATTGGCTAAGCAAATGGCAGCAGGTGATTTAACTGGAAATGTGGAATTGGAGACGAATATTGATGAAATCTCAGAGCTTGGAGAATCATTTAATCATATGATAAAGAATATGAAGGAATTACTTTTGAATATGAAGCAAACCTCATCTCTTCTCAGTACTAATTCACAGGAATTATCATCTGCAACTGAGGAGATCAATGCAAGTGCAGAGGAGGTAGCAAGTACATCACAGGCGATGTCAGATGGTGCAACCACACAGACAGAGCTTATTGCAGAGGTCAATGAAGATGTGGAGAAAGTACAGCATATTGTTGATGATATTGTGAAGAAGATACAGCTGAATACTCAGGAAGTTGCTCAGATTGCACTGCAGACCAATATACTTGCACTGAATGCAGGAATAGAGGCATCACGAGCGGGAGATTATGGTAGAGGATTTGCAGTTGTTGCGGAGAATGTTAGAAAACTATCAGATCAGTCTAAAATGGCCTCTGAGAGGATAGAAACAGTTGCGGATGAGATCAGAGATACACTACTAGCTTCATTCAATAGAATATCAAGTACTATGATCAATGTGGTATCTGTATCTGAGGAGACTGCAGCCAGTGCGGAGGAGGTTGCAGCAGCAGCAGAGGAGATGACTGCAACAATTGAGGAGATCTCAACCACTGCACTTACTTTGACAAAGAATGCAGAGGAATCTGATGAAGCAGTTAATCAATTCAAATTTGAATAATGATAAAAAAAAATATTAATAAATAGGTCAATTAAAGACAATAAATTCCATCAAGTTTCTAAAATTTGATAGAATTTATTATATTAGATAAATCCACAATCAAGAATATGCAGGATAAAATAAAGATAATAGATATAGGAGAAGAGGATATCATTGGTTGTGCAGCCAACAGGACAATCGAGAGTGCAATATTGATATTGGGTACAAATAAATTCAGAAGGCTTCCAATAACCAAACTTGGAAAAATAGAGGGAATACTAACAATCACAGATATATTAAGAATAATATCGAAGGTTGGCATACAGAATAGCTTCAAAGAGAAAGTTGAGGATTGGATGACTAAAACTCCCAAGAAAATAAATTTGAATGTAGATGTTGATAGTGCAATAAAGGAGATGAACAGGTACAATATCGGATCATTACTTCTTATCGATGATCACAATCCAGATATGTGCAAAGGAATTGTTACAGAGCGAGATATTTTGAACCATTATGAATGTGAAAAATGGAATGATATACTTCTGAAATCAATAGATGGAAAGTACATGCAGTTGGGATACCATATAATTGACTATGATACACTGTTATTGGATGCAATTAAAATTATGGCAGATAACAATACACACCGGGTAGTTGTGAGAAGTAAAGAGGGTACTGGACTTTATGGATTATTAAGTGCCAATGACATCACTCGTCTTATTAAAGATCAAAGAGAGGAAATTGCCAATAATTCCAATTTTCTTGACAGTGTTAATGCAGGATACGTATCTTCGGGTAAGATTACAAGTGTTAATGAGGATGTTACACTGAAAACTGCCATTGATATAATGCGAAAGGAAAAATTTGGTGCTCTCCCCGTTCTAGGAGATAATGGTAAGATAATAGGTATTTTCAGTGAGAGATCTTTATTGCACTATATTGATGAGAACAAATGCTAGATCTAGTTTATTTATCCTCACATTACTTATAATTCGATATGATCCAATTATCTAGCTAAATTATCCATACATTATTCATATTTCACAGTTCCGAACATTTATCAAAGATAAAACATATAATATATTAGACACACTATGTTCAGTTTACGCTATATAAATTCAAAAAGAGCTGTCAGCCCGGTAGTATCATCAATGCTGTTAATTGCATTGATTGTAGCTGCGGGTGTATCAGTGATGGTGGTACTTGATAATGCAAACACAGTACCTACTGTTGAGACAACTGATAATGAGTTAACTCCTTCAAATAATCTTCGCACTGATAAATTAAATATCTCTATATCATTACAGAGATCATCATTCGATCTATCAATCTATCAGAGTGAGGGTAAAAAATACTATACCAGCCTCTCGGTATCAGTTGATTACTATGGATTGAGCAATGATCCTGCATTCATCTACATTGCAGATGTTGATGTGTTTGTATATGGTGAGAAACTGGATGAGATTGCATCATGGGAGATTGATAGCAGCTCAATCACAGGTGCTGAGATACAGTTTGATAATAATGGAGATATTGCAGGATACAGACAGGCAATCAACTCAACAGCCACATATATTGTAAATCTATCAGATAAGGATATCAAGAATGCAAGAATATTTGTTGATACCACATTCACATATAAGGCTAAAATTGGTACTGAGATTGACGCCACTTCTGGTAGATTCACTATCACACAATCAGTGGAGAATGAGGAGATATCAAAAATAGTATTCAATACTATCTATAAAACTGTGAATATATTCCACTATGGACAGAAGATAAATGATAAAATAACTGCTTTATACGAATGGGTGGACGTTCTGAACACGTACAATGGTTCAAACAAAGTATATTTCCTGTTTGATGAGAAAGCCAATGTATTTGATATCAAAAAAGACGAGCAGAATACAAGAATTGCCAATGTAACTGAATTTGCAAACAGTACAGATCTTGTGATATTTGCAGAATGGGCAATTCACAAAGATGCATCTGCGTTTGTTCAGAAATTATTTGATCTGAATGTACCAATGACATTTGGAGGCTCTGTAAGAAAGATATGGAAAAAAATTGATACACAGCTGACTGAGGATATAATTGGAGTGATACCAAATGTTGCAAAACACAAAGTTAAATCAAAATGGGCAACATTCAGTAATTCATACAAATTCTACTCAGTACAGTCTAACTTACTTGTTGATATTGCAGGTATTGGAGAGGCAAGTTATGTGGAGAAGAAGGCATATGATGCAGCATACATCAACTCTACAATTGCAACAAAATTAGGAGAATCTAATATTTTGATTGCAGAACAATTTACAGGTGGAAAAGTATATTTCAATCATTCAAATGGAGTACTGCTCTCATTAAGAGAGGCCAATGCAACTATTGGTACACCGCTTATCACCAGTTTTGTTATCAATCACGAGGCAGTTGCACTATCAAGAACTACTTTCAGAAATATGTTATTCTATGCATTCAGTGATCCAGAGAGAATTATCATCTCAAATGCAAAACTAGAGATAACTTCATTTACTATGACTGCAAAAACCAAAAAAAGTGGATTCAGAGAGGATCCTGCATTCTCTATCTCTGCAATTGTAACCGGTGGGAATATAGATGGAGGTTCTGTAAACCTGACACTTCACATGGATAAAAAAATCAAATGGAAGGACAAAAAAGGATATGATGCACAGGTGATTATAGCAGGAAATATATACAAAATCCCATTTAAAATAGACAAGAGCAAGAGTTCTTGGGTAATTAATCTACAGATTGGTAAGTATCATAAACAGGTGATCAATGAGGGCGATACAATCAGTATATCCATACCAACTAAGAAATCATTGAATTCTGAGAAAGTATTCACACCAGTATGGCAGGCCTACTCATGGAATGTGGCAATTGAATATCGAACAAGTGATGGTGCAATAGGAGCACCTGCCACTGCAACTACAAAATCACCTTAGAATACTAAATTTCAAATAGCGGTAATTATATTTTATGTATAAACAATTATATTATTCAGACATTAATTTCTGTACTCGAATAAAACAGACAAAAAATGTGTAATTCTATTAAAAGTTATTTACTTTAATTTATAATGAAAATTAATGTGTAACTAGTTTTTCTATCCGCTATTTCTTTAAATAATATATTACAGAAGATTTATCTTCTAGTTTGCATATATTATACTGAAGACAATATGTTCAGTGTATACTATATAAAATCAAAAAGAGCAGTCAGTCCTGTAATATCATCAATGCTGTTAATCGCATTGATTGTAGCTGCGGGTGTATCAATCATGGTGGTGCTTGATAATGCCAACACAGTTCCAACTGTCGAGACGAATGATGATGCTTTGAATATATTCGGAGGACTACCCTCTGATGAATTAAACATCTCAATATCACTACTTAAATCATCAATCGATCTATCAATCTACCAGAGTGAGAATAAAAAATACTATACCAGCCTATCAGTAACGATTGATTACTACGGGATGAATAGTGACCCTGTATTCATCTACATTGCAGATATTGATGTGTTTGTATATGGAGAGAAACTGGATGAGATCTCCCCCTGGATAATAGATAGTACCGCCATCACAGGTGCGGAGATACAGTTTGATAACAATGGAGACATTGCAGGATACAGACAGACAATCAACTCAACAGCCACATATATTGTAAATCTATCAGATAAAGATATAAAGAATGCAAGAATATTCTATGAAACAAGTTTCTCATATCGTGCGAAAATTGGTACTGAGATTGATGCCACTTCGGGTAGATTCGCAATCACACAATCAGTGGAGAATGAGGAGATATCAAAAATAGTATTCAATACTATCTATAAAACTGTGAGTATATTCCACTATGCACAGAGCTTGATTGATACTACATCCGCACTATATCAGTGGGTAGATATTCTGAACACCTACAATGGTTCAAATAAAATATATTTCCTGTTTGATAGCTCAGACATATATGATATCAGTCAGAACGAGCAGAATACGAGAATTGCCAATGTAACTGAATTTGCAAACAGTACAGATCTTGTGATATTTGCAGAATGGGCAATACATACCAGTGCATCTGCATTTGTTCAGACAATTTTTGATCTGAATGTACCAATGACCTTTGGTGGCTCTGTTAGAAATATATGGGATTCAATAGATGCCACACTGACCGAACAGATTATTGGAGTGATACCAAATGTTGTTCAGCATAATTTCAATCCCAGATGGAGTACAATTACCAATTCATATCAATTCTACTCAGTACAATCAAATCTGCTTGTTGATATTGCAGGAACTGGAGAGGCAAGTTATGTGGAGGAGAATGGATTTGATGCGGCATATATCAACTCCTCAATTGCAACCAAACTAGGAGAATCTAATATACTGATCAGATTGAAATTATTTGGTACTATTGATTTTAACCATACAGATGGAGTACTGCTCTCATTAAGAGAGGCAAATGCGACTTATAACACACCTCTAATCACCAGTCTTGTTATCAATCATGAAGCAGCTGCACTATCAAGAACTGCATTCAGAAATATGTTGTTCTACGCATTCAGTGATCCAGAGAGAATTATCATATCAAATGCAAGATTGGAGATAACATCCTTCACCATGACTGATACAATTAGTAATGGTTGGTTTGGTTTACAATTCAGAGAGGACCCTGCATTTGCAATCTCTGCAATTGTAACCGGTGGGAATATAGATGGAGGTTCGGTTAATCTTACCCTGAATATGGATTCAGATATCAGATGGACCACGACAAATGGATATACTGCACAGGTAATAATTGCAGGAAATATATATGCGATCCCATTCAACATAATACAGACCAGTAATGCATGGGTAATCAATCTTGCAATAGGTGACTATCATAATATGGTGATAAATGAGGGTGATACAATCAGTATTGCAATTCCGGAGAGTGGTGCATTGAATTCAAGAGGATCATTCTCATTCGCATCCATATGGGAGGCCTACTCATGGAATGTGGCAATTGAGTACAGAACCAGTGATGGTGCAATAGGTGCTCCTGCCACTGCTGCTACATCACCACCCTGAAATAATATATAAAGTAATAATTCAGTAATAATCTAATATTAAGTATGGTATTAATCTATAAATTAGTAGAAAGCTTTTCTAAAAAGAATGAATTAACCATCATAATGAAATTAAAATCCAGCATATATTTTCTATCTCTGTTTATTTTGTTAATCCCAGTATATACCCCGGGATTTATTGATAAACAGGATAATATAAGAGTTGATATAGATCAGAAAAGTTCTATTGAATTATTCGAGGGAGCTCTATCCTATCTAGAGAGCAAGAGTAGTAATTTCAGTAATTTCATAACATATTCTGATGAGTTTAACAGTAGCACACTGGTTTACTATGGTAAAGTAGGACTTGCAGGTACTGGATTGAACTTACTTGAGGCAAGAAAGAATGATGCCAGCTGGGTGGGTACAGATGTTAATGATAGATTACTTAGCCTTGCCACAGATATTGCAGACTTTCTGATCTCTATTGCCAGTGTGGACAATGCAACACACAGTATCATCTCACTCAATAACGAGAATGATCTGGTGGATCTATCATTGGAGTTTGGACTGTTGGGAATTACGGAATTCTTTATTGAACTGTATAATCAGACACAGACAGCACTGTATGCAGATTTTGCAACTAAATTAATGCAATCTGTAAATGATCTTGCAATCACAAATTCAACAGATATGTATTTCAGATATGATAGTTATATAACAATGAATAACAGCTGGACACCTTATAATGATTTTGATTATTATTTCAGTAATCTATATCCAGAACATGAGTTTACTTTCTCAGGCATGTCATTTGGTACTGCGGGTATTATTAGCACTGCAATTAAATTCCTTGATATAGTAGATGCAAATAGCAATCTAGTCGGTACTATGATGAATAAATCAATTCATTATCTGTGGAGATCCAGTAGGATAAATGGTAGTGAGCTATCTTTCTACACTGCGGAGGAGTATACAGGAATGGAATCCACCTCAATTGCAACAGGAGTTGCGGGAATAGGTAATACGTATCTAGAGCTTTACAGTCTAACTGCAAATAATACATATCTAGACAATGCAGTAGGTATAATGCACTGGTTGAATGGTACCACAAGTGGAGAGAGAAGGACGGGTACTTCCTGGATAATCAATGATACAGTGGATGATGATCTTGAATTTGGACTTGAATTCGGATTGGCAGGTATCATTGATTTTCTTGATAATCTGTATGATTACACCAAAGATATAAATCAGACAGTTTTGATCAAAGAGGCAACTATATCTTTGAGGAATTACGGTACACTTGATAGTGATCTGCTATCATTTCCAGAGAGATATATAGATGGTAGTTTCATACTTAAAGGATCTACTTCCTACAGCTATGGTTCTGGAGGAATACTTGAGCTGTTCAATAAAATAGGTATTAAGTATAACAATTCCTTCTACAATGAATACGCAGCTCAGATAAAAAATTATCTTAAACAAACATATCAGATGATTGATGGATACACAGCAATCTACACCAGAGAGACATTTAATTTTGAAACCAATCCCAAGATTGGAATATCTGGTACTTTGCTGTATCTATCTTCCTTCACACAGGGTTTATTAGATTTTGATTATAGTAAAATAGTTTTTCCCGAGACTGAACTAGGATACAGTAGTGTGAAAACACTTGTTCTTAACAACACGGGTGAGGCTACTCTGAGAATATTCAATATTACAGTGGGAGAGTACTTTACAGTAGATAATACAGAATTAAATATTGCAGGTAATGCTTCTGCAGAGTTAAATATCACATTCACACCACTCAAAGAGGGAATAATTGGTACAAGTATTAATTTTACCAATGGATTGATGCAGTATTCAATAATTATAGAGACTTCTGGTTATGACAATCCTCAATTAGTATCATTCACCGGTCCTAGTAATAATACGGAATTCAATGAGTACAAGAAGTTGGATTTTGTGCTAGAGGTATCAGATCAATCAGCAATATCATCTGTGGTGATGAGGCTTATGAATGAGAATGAGACTGATATACTGAGCAGTGCAATGATTTTTGAGGATAATGTATACAAAGGTAGTTGGGACCCTGCAAACTATGCCAATGGTACATATATTCTTGATTTTGAGATCACAGATGCTCTCAATCATAAGACCATTGTTAGATATGTATACAGTATAGGTATCTATACACCTGCACTGGAAGAGAGAATATTCAGTGATACAGTACTGTATGGTATTATAATAGCAACAGTAGTCTTACTGATCATTGCGATTATTTTAACAAAGAGAATTAAATCTTAAATTACTCAATCACATTATTTTTTATACATATAATACTACAAACAATTATGGAGCCTATCAGATATAGTGAACTTATAGTTTTTCGACCGGTAAAGAATTGGAAAATAGAGATATTATGTCTGAAAATAGATAACAAACCAGAATTCATCAAACAATTGATCTCTGATGAGGATCAAGCACTGTATGCAGGTTTGAACAAATTAAAACGGGTTGCAGGTATTGAGCCAAGAATAATTAGTATGGAACCTGTATATCAATTTAATAGAGATGAGATAATTTACTTTTTTGCATGTATTGTTGATCCATACAAGGAAATAAGAAGATTGAATTATTACGAGGAAGCAGAATGGTATGATCCAAGATACATATACAATTCATTGTACAAATCAGGTGACAAAGAGGCTTTAACAGCAGCTATTGAGTGGGTAAAGAAAAGTGATTATTCTGCAATGTATCTCTCAAGAAATGTGATGTTCATGGGTTGATCCTCTGTTATTGGATGAAATCACTATATTTTATCGATAAAAATCAAAGATCGATTGATTATTCTGATCTTTTTTATCGTTCATAAACTGAAAATAAGATATGTTTTTTATTTGATACGATATTACATACACTTGTATTGAGTGAACACTATGCCAGATAGAGATAAAATCCCATACGAAACTTCATTATCAACATTACTTGAATCCATTGTGAAACAGGCACAAGAGGATGGCAGGATATCAAGTGAGGAATCAGAGTTGATACACAGAATTCAGATAGATGCAAGAGATTTTGAGAAGGAAATTGTTAATGCTAAAAAAAAGGCTCAGGGTAATATAACAATAGAGGAAATATTCAACATCAGTAAGAAAAAAATGATATTGAATGCCACAGAGGTTGCTAAGCAGGATGGTATAATTACAGATGATGAGCAGGCAATAATCAATAAACTTGTATCAGAATTGGAGACATTCAAGATATAATGAAACCACGCAATTTTGCATTTATTGATGATTTTATAGCAGGTTCTGCCATACCAGACAACATAGATCATCTGAAATTTTACAAAGAGAATGGGATTAACAGGGTAATTTCATTAACAGCGGATAGACCACTTGTTATGTATCACAATAACATAATTGAGGATCACCACCTAGCAATATCCAGTACTCCATCTGATAGAACTATCAAAAAATATATCGATATACTGAGAGATGCAGAGAAAAATAATGAGAAGGTGGTGGTACACTGTCAGTTCGGACAGGAGAGAACGGGGATAATGTTGATCATCTATCTTGTGGAGATAAAGGGTATGAATAAAGATGATGCAATCAGATTGTTGAGAGAGAAAAGACCCGTATCACTGAAAACATACCATGCAATTCAATATTTGAATAATCGATACATCGGTGAATAATAATATTATTGAGTAACTGAATTTGTGATAGAATTGTGAGTAGAATTGGATATGGATCTGCACCTGGAAAAGTAATAATCTCAGGTGATCACAGTGTGGTGTACAAATACCCAGCACTTGCCAGTGCAATAGATCTGAGATGTAGAGTAAAGGCGGTAGAGATCAACAGTGGATTGAGGATCATTGCCAATGATTTTGGAATATCAGTTGACTACACAGCTGATGAACTGTCCAGAGTAGGAGAAGGAAAGGATGTACATGATAAATTTGATGGAATTGCCAGAATAGTTAATTCAATGATTGACAAGGGGATACAGCTGGAGATAGAGAGTGAAGTTCCAATTTCAGCAGGATTAGGTAGCTCTGCTGCGGTTGCAGTAGCCACAGTAGCAGCAATTGCAGATCTTTATGAGATGGATATATCCCGGGAGAGAATATCTGAACTGGCATTTGAATCCGAGAAAGTAATACATGGAAGACCTTCTGGGATTGACAATTCAATTGCCACCTATGGTGGTTTACTTGTATTTAATGATGGTAAAATAGATCTGAAAGAATTGAAGTATGAGATACCACTTGTTATTGTCAATTCCAAAGTACCAAGAGATACCAAAAAACTTGTTGCAAGTGTTGCTGATCTGAGAGAAGAGATTGATGAGATTGACAAGGTATTGTATTCTATGGGAAATATAACCCGAAATGTGATTGATACAGTTGAGAATGGCGATCTGCGGAGATTGGGTAAGCTACTTGATATAAATCAGGGTCTGTTGGATGCAATTGGTGTAGGTCATTCTGCTTTATCAGAGATAATATGGAGACTTAGGGGAATTGGATTACTCGGTGCCAAACTTACTGGAGCAGGTGGTGGAGGCTGTATGATTGGATTAATGGAGAACAGTGATAATAACGAGAAGATAATTGCAGAACTATCAACTCTTGATGTGGATGTGATATTCACCAGTGCAAGTAGCAGAGGAGTTGAGATAGGAAAATGATGATACTCAAGCTTGGAGGAGCTGCAATAACAGATAAAAATAAGAAGAATACACTGAAAACAGATGTAATATATTCAGTCCTTGAACAGATAGTTGATTTCCACAGTGAGATATTACTTGTACATGGAGCAGGTTCCTTCGGCCATGTGGATGCCAAGAAATATCTGTTAAGGCATGGGATAAATGACAGCATATCACTGGATGAACAGAGAATAGGTGTATCCAGGATCAAATCCAATCTGAAAATACTTGATACAGAGATAAATAATATAGCAATTGAACTTGGGATCAATCCTTTCACCCTATCTATCTCATCAATGATGCTAAGTGATGGGGATGATGATGAGAAATTGTATCTAGATGCATTAGATCAGTGTATTGCAATGAAATTCATGCCAATACTGTGTGGAGATATGGTATTTGATATGAAAACAGGCTTCAGAGTAGTCTCAGGAGATAGAATTATCAAATTACTGGCAGAGAGATATAAAGATAAAGATTTGACAGTAATATTTGGAACAGATATTGATGGATTGTACAATAAAAATCCAAATGAATTCAAAGATGCAAGATTAATTGAGAGAATTGAGTATGATAAACTGGATGAGCTGATTATCAAAGCAGGAGATAGTGCAGGTGTGGATGTAACAGGTGGGATGGCTGGAAAACTGCAACAGATAAAAGATATATCCAGCCTTGGGATAGATGTGATAATGGTAAACATAACAGAGAAGAATAGGCTGAGAAAGGTATTAAACAGAGAACATACAATTGCCACCTTCATATCGGGTAAAAAATAGATAATTATCATAAAAAACATGAATATTAACTAATATATTTATTAGAATTCAGATAAACTTGATTTTATGAATGAAACCTATGATGATAAAGTCAGAAAAATATATGCAAAGAATACACGTACTATGAAATTAACAGTAGTCAATCTATCAATAGGTGCAGTTCTTTTACTATTATTCTCAATTATTAATGTACTGAACAATGACATGATTGGCTATTTCCAGGGTATCCTTGTGGTATATCTAATCTTACTGATGTATTATTACTGGAAACGAAGTATGACTGCAAAGAATCTGATTATTTTCTCAGCTGCATCAATAATATTTTTTTTCCAACCAATATTGATTTACTTTACCGCAGCACAGATATTGATTTTTGTACAGCATAATTATGTGATTGGAATACCATTACTGATTTTCTCAGGATGGCTGATCTATACCATGCTTTATGTGACACTAGCCAATTTATTCAATGAGGAGACAAATAGGAAGTTTGAATTTCCAGATATAATACCATCGGATATAGTGGAATAGATCTATTTTCTGTACTCTCTGATCTTATCTCTCAGTACAACTTTTTTCTCATCCAATATAGTGGACAGTTCCTCTTTCTTACGTGATAACTCTGATTTTTTCTTCTCAACCAATTCTACCTGCTCTCGCATGAAATCATTGAATCGTTTCTTCAGTGTGAGATCTGTTAATCTACCATCTATACCAAGATCCTCAAGCAATTTATCATATATCTGATAATCATCATCAATCAGCAGATGAGTTTTATCAATTGCCACATTGTATAGATTTGATGCATCTGATTTTATTGGCATAGAAACAAAACTAGTGCCAATATATACCAATTGGTCAACCGCAGATCTTGCACCCTCAGATGAGTAATAATAGTAATGTTTTGTCACTTTATCAGAGTTGTAAATTCTTTGATGAGTATGTGGATGATCCTTCTCAGATAGAATAATCTCGGGTCTAATTTTATCCTTAATAATTGGGTCTGCAAGGTTCTGAGAGAGAGATAACAATTTATTTGATATCCGAATCGCAGGTCCACGCATATCTTCATGCAATTTCTCATGGATAAGTATCAGAGTTTCATTATCACTCTCCATTATCTCCTCAATGAAACTGGTTGTCAATACTGGACTCTCTTTGAAAAGAGGCATTGCATCAATCTGTATGAGAATTTCAATCGTATATCCCTTTGAAATCAATTCATTTGCCAAAAGAGATGCAGACCAACCACCAAGAGAATGACCGATAATTACTATTTTTTTATCCACATCATTATTGATTTTCTCAGTAATTCTGGATAAAGTACTTGAATAGCCATTATCATTCCAGAACTTACCATATTTGTGGTACTCATCATAAATTATATTTTTATATCCAAGTTTTATCAATTCAACTGTTGGATATTTACCAGAACGAATTAATAATTCTTTTACTTTCTCAGTTAATATCCATACGCCTGGCTTTATAATTGTTCTAAAACCATGGATGGCAATTATAATCATAAATTAAATATATCAAAATATGATTTAAATTTATAGAATATATTTTGTAAATAATCTTCCTAGATAAACTACTAAAGTTTCAATTACTATCATTTTATAGAGTATCAATAGAGCAACTATATTCATTGGGTACTTACCATCTTTTGAGTACATACACTTTTCCTGTATATAGCCATTTTTCTTCAATAATCTGAACTATGAACTGAAATTCTGCTTAAGGTTCTTATTGTTAGCTGCGGATTCTGTGTATGAAGTATGTGATTTTATTTTTAGAAATAATTCTTTATCAGATAATTTCCTGTTCTAGTGAAATGGAATTATGCTACTAAATCAATGTTAGTGCAGATTAAATGCAAATAGTGATTATTTAAACAATTTATTTAGTACTCTATTTTTTTTAAAAGATAATTACAGCTCAAAAATCTTGATAGCAACTACTGGACAATCAGTCTCACATGCCAAACATTCAATACAACGATCCTGGTTAACAGGTGCTGCCTTCTTGTCTGATGCGGGATTTCCTGCATATTCTGCCCACTCAAAAACTTCCTCTGGGCATACCTCGATGCATACACCATCTGCAATGCATATATCGAAATCAACTGCCACATTATCACCGTGTATACCTAGTTTTTCTGGTGGTGCAAATTCGCCCCATACATTGTACTCAAATTCGGGATGCTTCTGTGAACTTAGCTTATCTTTAAAATCAACGTCTATTTCAGCCATTTTGGTTTTCCTCTCATAATCTGCTTTAAATTCATGACTTGCATAAATTATTTTGAGATTATAATTCATGGTTATGATTTTGAAATATAAGTATTTTCAATCTTGGCTATTTATTTCTGAAAGAAAATTAATTCTGTGAGAAAATTGACAAAAATATCATTGATTTGTTATTATTGATTGTTTTTTGTCCAAAGTATTTCATTGAGCTTTTACTACATAAAGTAATGTTATATCTGTGATCATCTGATGGTATTGTTATTTTGCAATGCTAGTTGACTATTATCAGTCAGATATCAGATGGATAATGATTTGATATGGATTTAACCAAAAAAAAGACCTACTTCAAATTATTTATTAGTGTATTTATAATTCTAGAATTAGTTAGAATGAGAACAGTAAAGTTAACAATATTTGTATTGCTATTGATATTGATCAGTAATCCAACAGGTAGAGGGGAACTCACACCAAATATGATCTCTTATTATTATATGACAGATAGTATTGAGAATGGCGTGTGGAATCCTGATAAGGTATTTACAGATGATAGCATGGTAAAAGCAAGAGAAGGAGATAGGATTGATGTAGAAATTGATTATATTGATGGAACTGAATTCACCTACAACATCTCGGCTAATTGGGTATGGAGTTTTGCCAAGGAAGATATCACCAATTTTGGTGGATGGGTCATCTCAGATGATTTTGACTACTGGATGGAGGATGGGAATGTTAACGCCAAAGATAGATTTTTAGATGGGTTTGAGGATTTAAGGATAGAGCTTACTGAAGATATTTCAATAAAAACGAATGGTGATTTACTGTATGAGATGAGATTGAGGGCCATTGATGAGTTTAATGATAGTGCACTTGATGTTACATATTATGCGAAGTATCATGAGAATGGTAGATTAAGTCTGCTTAATTATGAAGTCTGGGTAAAGATATTGAATACACGTTATATTAGGGATTCAATTAATTTAAGAAATACAGGTACAGATTTTGCATTGGATGTATTTCAAGAAAAATCACCTGGATTTCTGATATTGTCTGTGTTTGCTCTTATCCCAGTAGTGTTAATTAAAAGAAAAAATATAGATTAAAGATCCCATTCATCGAAATCATCATCAGAACTAGCAAGTATAATATCTTTATCTGAAAGATCATTATCAGATATATCATCTGCGAGTTTCAGAGCATCATCTAGTACTAATGAGTCGAGTTCGTCAATATCATCCTCTTCAATATCGTCTTCAATATCTTCATCAATATCATCATCTTCAAATTCAGATTCAACCTCCTCAAATTCGATAAAGTGTATTTGCTCTGGTTCTCCATCTGGTTCATCATAATTGTCATTCAGTATAGTTGTTATATCCTGATCTCCCAGTGCAAGTTCATCGTCTTCACTATCCCCAAAGAAAGAGTCCAAAAAAGCTCTTGCTTCTTGTAAACCTACACTCTCGATGAATTCGTTGAGGATATCCACGAGATTATCAATTATCTCATTGTTCACTGGATTTTTTGCGGACACTATCTGATAATGATTTGATGCGATATTAAAATGTCTTATTCGGAATAATAGAATTAGTAAAAAAAAAAAAAAAAAAATATTGTTTGCTGGGATTATTCATTTTTCTTGGCTAATCCCTAAATCATGAACACCTCCTTTCTAAGCTCAATATTTTTAATATTTGCTTCAAAAAAATTCATTAGATTATTGAATCCCAGTCTTGCAGAGACTGGGATTGTATTTTGATAC
>JAJRQD010000162.1 GCA_024280435.1 archaeon
AATCATTTGATTTCGATTTCCAAACATCTTTTCCATAAATATTAATTATTTTATCCACTGATTTGACATAAATCAATGCATTGGATATTGCAATTGCAATTACATCATTCAATTCCTCAATTTTAAGGTCTCGTTGAATTACATTTCCCTTATCACACAGTAACTCTCTTACAGTACCATGAACAACATTATTTTCAGGTGTATACCACTGATCCCGGATTTTGTAATATAGATTGGATCTTCCGCCTTCTATAAAATTATTGCCATCTGAGATCAAAGTATCAAAACAATCATTTTCAATCGCAAAACTGGTGTATTCCATATATTCTCGGTATTCAATTGGCTTTATTCCTGAATTAACCTTATTCAATAAATTTGTATTTTCTAATTTGTAATTACTGACAATCAATGTATATGGACCTTTGGTAACGTTATATTGATCTACAGTTATCAAAGTATGCAGTATTTCATTGTCTAATGCAAAAGCAATTTTCAATCTTGCATTATCAACAAGATTTAGTTCAATAATTTTATTGATAATATCCATACTTGGGATAATTTCTTCAGATAATTTATAATATTCAATGCCTTTTATCATTCTTTTTTTATGTAGATCAAATCTTTGTATCAGCCCATTTTTTACGTGAACAGTCTCAAAAAAACCGTCTTCATAGCTAAAAATATCAATTATCTCATCTCTGTGCACTAATTTTCCATTGTACCATGCTATATTTCCAACAAATGTCTCACCAAAATAGCTTACCAGATGTTTTGCCTTGTGCAGAGATTCGATATATTCTTCGTAAGGATCTGAATCTGCGACAATACCACCGCCCGCATTGAATATCACTGAATTATCTGTTTTTAGCACGGTTCTTATGGCTATATTAAATTCTGCATTGCCATTCAATGATATATAACCAATAGATCCGGTATAGATACCTCTGCATACTTTCTCAGCATTTTCGATTATCTCCATAGCTCTTATTTTTGGTACCCCAGTGATACTTCCGCCAGGAAATGCACGAAGAATTAATTTCCAAGTTGCTTTGGGCTCTTTTTCAATTTTTGAACTTACTGTACTGACAAGATGATGTACATTTGAATATGATTCGAGTTCTGCATGTCTATCTACAATTACAGAGCCTGCAATACTTGACTTACCAAGATCATTTCTTAACAGATCAACAATCATAGATAGTTCTGCATTATCCTTCTCACTTCTAAGCAATTCATCTGCAAACAATCTATCCTCCTGTTCATCCTTTCCACGTGGTCTAGTACCCTTAATCGGTCTTGTAAGCACATTCCCATCTGTTACTTTGATAAACAGTTCTGGCGATATGGAAATAATTTGAAATTTATCATTCTCTATATAGGCATGATGATTAACTTTGAACCTGTTTATTAGGTCACTATACAAATCTCTTGCACAGTTATTATATGGAAGTGTGAACTGTTGTGTATAATTTGCCTGGTATATATTTCCTGAATGTATATGTTCAATTATATTTTTGGCCTCAAATAAATATTCATCAATATCCGTCGTTTGCAGTCTACTATTTTGTTTGATATTCATGGCAATATCATCTATCTCAATTTTATCTGCATCAAAGAATAATAGAAATATCTCTGTATTTTTAATGATCAGATAGTTTGCTGGGAAAATAAAAATTGAGGTTGGGATTAATTCACTATCATCTCTATTAGAGTGATTTTCCAGATATCTACCAAGTTCATAGGATAGATAACCATAAAACCCAGCATATTTACAGATAAAATCAGTAAATTCATCATCTATTCTGATAGAATTTTTGGATAATATTTCAGGTATTATATATTTGAAATCCACCTTCTTTCTTCCATCTATCCCAATATATGTGCAAATTCCTGATTTATACATCACGATATCAATTGGTTTCCATGTGATAATTACCTCTGATTGATTAAAAGATCCATTATTAACCACAATAGGATTACTATTCTCTGGTAATAAATCTAGAATTGTATCTATCCGTATATCGTGATATGGCAGGTCTCTGATGAATAAATCCATGCTGTCAGTTAATTCACCACTCAATAATTTAAAATCATCATTTCCAATCTTGACTAGTCCGTGTTTCATCAGTAATTTCCCTCCAGATAATTTTGAAGCATTTTTAATCCATATGTTGTCATAAAGCTCTCAGGATGGAACTGTACTGCTGCAATCTTATACTCATAATTTCTGAATGCCATGACTACCTCATTGTAAATACTTTGGATTTCTAATTGTTCAGATACGTCTGATACAATTAAAGAATGATATCTTGCCACTTTTGTAGGTGATGATATTCCTGTGAAGATGCCAGTGAAATCATGGTCAATCAGACTTGTTTTTCCATGAACTATTTTATCTGCTTTTATTGTTTTACCACCAAATACTTCATTAATAGCCTGCATACCAAGGCATACTGCAAAGATAGGTATTTTTCCCATATATCTGGTAATTATGTCTTTCATAATTCCCGCTTCATCCGGTATTCCTGGCCCTGGAGAGAGTACAAGATATTCACAATCCTTAATCTCCTCCTCGAATGTTTTCAATGATATATGTGCTCTGATTACCTTTACCTCAGCACCAATTTTCAGAAAGCTCTGAACTAGATTGTGTGTAAAACTATCATTTGCATCCAATATGGCAACCTTGTTGTGATTATTCTTTGCAGGAATGAAATTCTCTACATCTGCTGTAATAGATTTGATTACCATATATCCCTGACATACTATGTAGAGTATTATAATGTATTTTTTGTTTTTAAATAGGAATTGCAATTTTAAGTATTATATTCTTCCAATGCTAATTCAACCGCAGTTCTTGCGTGTATCATTGTGGTATCAAATACCGGTAATGAAGTATCCTTCTGCTTGATCAAAAGACCAATCTCCGTACACCCGAGTATAACTCCTTCTGCACCCATATCTCTCAATTTTTCAATTATCTCTTTGTATGCATCTCTTGATTCAACATATACTTTACCATGTATCAATTCTTTGTAGATAATATCATGAATTATTTTTCTATCTTCCTCATCTGGAATAATCACTTCTAGCTTATGATGTTTCTCCAATCTTCCTCTGTAGAAATCACCCTCCATGGTATATTTTGTTCCCAATAGTGCTATTTTCTTGATCTCTTGATTTTTAATTGCAATTGCAGTGGGATCTGCAATGTGTATTACTGGAATTACAATATTATCCTCAATATTTGAAACCAATTTGTGCATTGTATTAGTAGCTATAATAATGAAGTCTGCACCTGCTTTTTCAAGGGATATTGCTGCTTCAATCAATATATCTGCCATATCATCCCATTCATCTTGCTTCTGTAATCTCTCAATTTCTTCAAAATCAACTGAATACATAATGCTTTTGGCAGAATGTGATTTACCAAGTGTTTCTTTAACGATCTCATTAATAATGCGGTAATATTCAGCTGAGGATTCCCAACTCATACCACCTATTATTCCAATTGTCTTCAAGATACTTGTAAATTTGATATGATAATAAAAGAAAGTCGGTGATTGTCATTATCTAATAAAAAAAAAACATACAAATTTCATTATTTCTATATCACTTATATTGTATTTTGATATATTAAGAAAATAATGATTATAAGCTTTGGATTAATAAATGATACTGAGCTAGTTTAAGAAGGTGCCTGAGGTCGCATAAGCGTTACAATGATGGTCTGAAAGTAATTAATTCACGTTCCGAGTCAGCTAGCTCACATTATACAACTATTGCATTTTCTTAAATTACAATGTATTATTTTTCCATCTTAATTTTATTATTTAGGTGGGTTTGAAATAGAAACTATAAATTTGCATTCTTTTATATACAACTGATGTCAAATGAAGGAATATACAGAGTTGTCATTGCTAAGATTGGATTAGACGGGCATGACAGGGGTGCTAAGGTAGTAGCACGTGCACTGAGAGATGCGGGTATGGAGGTAATCTATACAGGATTGCACCAGACACCTGAAAATATAGTAGAAATTGCTCTGCAAGAGGATGCCAATGCAATTGGAATATCAATTCTATCGGGTGCTCATAACTTTCTTGTGAAAAAGTTGATGAAATTACTGAAAAAGAGGAATATTGATGATGTCAAGGTATTTGTAGGTGGGATAATTCCTGATGCCGATATTGGTGTATTGGAAGAACTTGGTGTTATAGGTGTATTTGGACCAGGTACGCCACTTGATGAGATAGTGTTGTTTGTAAAAGAAAATGTGGAGCCGGTGATTTAATATGGATAAAAGAACATTATCAAATATAGAAGTACCTGTTTATAAAGAAAAATTTGACATTGAAGATAGTCAGCCTGGTAAATACCCATTCACAAGAGGAGTGTATTCTACTATGTACAGGGGTAGATATTGGACTATGAGACAATATTCTGGCTTTTCCACTGCTAAAGAAACAAATGAGCGCTTTCTACTTTTACTGAACAAGGGACAAACAGGTCTATCATGTGCATTTGACCTACCTACTCAGATGGGATATGATTCAGATGATGAAATTGCACAGGGAGAGGTGGGTAAAGTTGGTGTTGCAATTGACACTGTTGAGGATATGAAAATTCTATTTGATGGGATCGATCTATCCAAGGTATCAACCTCTATGACAATAAATGCACCTGCAATGGTACTGCTTGCAATGTATATAGTTGTTGCAGAGGAAAGTGGAGTTGATGCATCACAGATCAGAGGCACCATTCAAAATGATATTCTTAAGGAATACATTGCAAGAGGTACATATATCTATCCTCCAAAACAATCAATGAGATTAATAACAGACATATTTGAGTATTGTGCGGAGAATTACAAAAAATTCAATACTATCTCAATATCTGGTTACCATATCAGAGAAGCAGGTTCAACAGCAGTTCAGGAGTTGGCTTTTACTCTGACAAATGCAAGAGAATATGTAAGAGCTGCACTGAGTAAAGGTTTGGATATTGATGTATTTGCAAAAAGGCTATCTTTCTTTTTCAATGCTCATAATGATTTCTTTGAGGAAATTGCCAAATTCAGAGCTGCAAGAAGAATGTGGGCCAGAATGATGAAAGATGAATTTGGAGCCAAAGATGAAAAATCAATGATGCTTAGATTTCATGCACAGACAGCAGGGTCTTCGTTAACTGCTCAACAACCCGAGAATAATATTGTTAGAGTCACATTGCAGGCATTGGCTGCTGTTCTTGGCGGAACTCAATCATTGCATACCAACTCCAAAGATGAGGCTCTTGCACTACCAACAAACGCTTCTGTCACAACTGCACTGAGAACACAGCAGGTAATTGCCCATGAGAGTGGAGTAGCAAACACAGCTGATCCGCTTGGAGGGTCTTACTATGTGGAATGGTTAACTGATGAACTTGAAAAACAGGCAAAATCATTGATTAATGAGGTTGAAGAGATTGGAGTTCTTGATGCAATTGCAAGTGGTGTTATACAGACTAAAATACATGAATCTGCATATGAACATGAAAAATTATTGAATCAAAAGGAGAGAATTATTGTTGGTGTAAATGATTTTGTTCAGGAAGATACAGAAGTACCAGAACTGATGAAAGTACCTGATTCAGTATCTCAAGATCAGATAAATAATCTCAAAAAAGTAAAGAGTGAGAGAGATCAGGAAAAAGTGGATAAAGTACTATCTAAATTGAAAGAGATCGCCAGTACAGATAATAATATCTTCCCAGTTGTACTTGATGCAGTGAGAGCAAGAGCATCACTTGGAGAGATTTCTAATACATTAAGAGATGTATTTGGTGTTTATAGACCAAGTTTCACTATATGAAATAAAGATATAATATTGCAATCTGAAGTAAAATATTATCTAGAAAACTAAATGAAAATCCTTCTACAAGCATTAAAAATACACTAAATAGAAAAATCAATACAATACTAAAATCAAGTGTGTAAAAATTATTAACAATGATTATACTTGCAAAACTACCAAGTAATACTGCAATTGAACCTTCAATGGTTTTTTTCTCAAAAATTTTGTATTTCATCCTTCCAAATGGTTTTCCAATTACCTCTCCAAATCCATCTCCAAGTCCAACAACTAGTGATGCTAGCGCAAAAACCCATGTAGTTGTGAAAACTAATAATAAAACACTTGTCAACAATGTTAAATTATTATTAATAAGCAGTGAATAAATACTCTCATCATCTCTTTTTCCACTCTCAAATATTGATTTCATACTGAAATAGGGTGTTAGAGAAAATAGAAATGACAAAAATACAAATATTAAAAGGGTTATTAATAAATCGATTATATTTTCATGTATCATAGCATAAATACCCAATAGTGTATGAAGTAAAATATGATAATATTTTCTAAGTAACCAACTCTCAATTCCCTTTTCTTTCAACTTCATTCCTGTCAGATAAAAGATTATTGGAAGTATTCCCAGTACGATATTAAAAGTTGAAAAAATCATTGATATACATGTCTTGATAACAAATTATTTGAATATAACGATTAAAAAATAACAAATTAATTGTATATACTAGAAAATTTATAAATTTAAATAATGAAACTATTTTATAATGAGATAATATTATTTTGTATTTATACTAAAATTATAAAAAAATAGTTCAATATGTAGATAGTTATTTAATATCATATAATTACTCAATGATTGTGAATACCAAATTATCACATCTGGCAGTTGCAGTGAAAGATATAGAACCTGCAAGAGAATTCTTTGAAATGATCACTGGTAATTCTAGTAGTAATCCTCATCTAGTTAAATCTCAGAAAGTAAATACTTCCTTCATCTCTATTGGTGATACACACATTGAACTATTGGAGCCTTCTGAAGAAATAACTCCAATCTCCAAATTTCTTGAGAGTAAAGGAGGAGGAATACATCACCTTTGTATAGAAACAGATGAATTTGATTCGTTAATTAATAAAATAAAAAATAAAAATATTCGTACATTAGGAGAGCCAAGTATTGGTGCTAAGGGTAAAAGAGTTATATTTTTCCATCCCAAAGATACATTTGGTATACTGATTGAACTTGAAGAAAAATAATAAATAAAGAACAAACTATAAATAAAATTAGATTTTTAATATTTTTTGTATAATTGAAAATCCTATTTCAAGAAATAATTATAAGGTATTGAAATAATTATTACTTATGTCAAAAGAAGTAAGTGATGATGAGATTAACAAAATAAATGAAGAATCAACCAAAGTCTATAAGACACCTTCTTCACCAGCAGTTCCAGGTTTGAATAAAAAAAAATATAAATGCAGATCATGTGGCGAGAATATTGAAGCAGTGGATGATAAAATTCCTGAACATTGTGGCAATGCAATGGAAATCGATTATTAATTTATTATATTCGAATATTAAATATTGTAAATCTAACAAATATTTTTTTATACAATAGATTTTAATCTATATTAGTGTCTTACCTAGCATTTATTCAGGACCTACATACAAAAATGAAATCTGAAGGGATTGATCCAATTCAGTGGGAAATCAGATCATTACCAATCGTTTCCTCCACTCAGGACTATGTTAAACGTTTTTTTAGATTGGAAACTGATAGAGTGATTGTATTATCAAAAGTACAGGAAAGTGGTCGCGGGAGAAATAAAAATATATGGCAATCACCAGATGGAGGGGTATGGCTATCAATAGGTCTGAAAAATAAATTTGATGTGGTTGAATTATCAACTCCAGTTGTGGAGACTGTATGCTCGGTTTTAGAAAAATATGTGGATTGTACCATAAAACAACCAAATGATATTTTTGTGGGAGATTATAAGTTGGCAGGTATACTTGTTGAAACAGTGATGAGCGGTGATAAGATGTCTGAGATCATGATTGGTATTGGCATAAATGTTAATAATGAGATACCTGATATTGTTAAAGATATTGCCACAAGATTATCCGATCATATATCACCACCTTCAGTTGTATCATTGGCATCTGAGGTATCATTAGCTATTATTAAAATGTTAACCAGTCTAAATTTTATTTGAATAAAGATTTGAAGTACTCCCACATCTGTTTGTTACCAATTTTTGAGGTACCAAATTCTCTGTTCTTGAATATATATCCAAACTGCTCTATTTTTACACTTCTAGGCAGTATTTTCAGTAGATCAAATAGGAATTTATATCCTTCATATTGTATTTTATTATCTTGTATTAATGTCCTGACAATACTTGTTTCTGCGCCAAAAAATCCACTCATAATATCTTTGGGCCTATTTTTCCTTCGTAATAACAAAGCTATATTTCCCAGTAACTGTGCACCCCAAGAAATCATTTTCCTTGGAAAAGGCCAATCCTCTACTTTGATACGGTAACCTATAACTAGTTCAGCTCCTTTGTTGAAACATTTTAATGCATCTAGAAGTGATTCTGGTGGATGCTGTAGATCTCCATCAATTACCATAAACCATTTTGTCTTACAATTCAGTACTCCATCTCTTATTGAGATCGATAACCCGTGTATATTTTCTGATGATCTGTCAATCAATTTGACGTGACTATCCATCTGAAGAACTATCTCCTGAGTGCTATCCGTGGAACCATCATCCACAACAATTATATTGGTTTCGGGTAAATATCCATGAATAAGTTTACAGAGTTTATCTATATTTTCCTCCTCATTCAATGTAGGGATAATAATTGTTAGTTCCGGTTCATCCACAAGTCAACCTTGTCTAATTGATTAATAAAATAATACTTATTGATTTGACAAATCGATAAATAATATTAGTTTCATTATTTTTTCTGCAAATCACTTTGAAATTTATATACTCTCAATATTAGTTTTTACTTGATCAGTTAGTAACAATTTTGATGAGTAAAATTATTAAATCTCATTGGTCATTGATAAATTATGAATAAGTTTCTAAGAAAAATAGTTGTTTATTTTCTTATTACAATACTAACTCTGACAATGGGTTTCTATGCAGGAATTAAGAATGCAGAGGATAGTAATTACCAAGAATTAAATTTACCTCAATTAAAAGAAGATGTTAAGGTTTATCGTGATGAATATGGTGTGCCTTATATTATTGCAAAAAATATAGATGACCAGGTATTTGTACAGGGATATGAGATTACAAGAGATAGGACATTTCAAATGGAATATTATCGTAGTCTCATAAATGGTGAATTCTCAAGAATACTTGGAGAGAGTATGATTGAAACAGATATGGCACTAAGAGATATGGGTTTGAAAAGAGCTGCTCTCTCGATGCTGGACAAAATTAACCCAGTACAGATGAAAATAATTGAATCCTACACTGATGGGGTGAATGCATATTTGAAGGATCATATTGATAATCAAGCGATGGAATTACAATTACTCGGAGTGAAGGCTAAACCATGGGGTGCTGCTGATGTAGTTGCTATGGGATCCATAGTTGCATTTTCATGGGCTCTTGGAGGAATGTTTGAAGAATTATTGAGACTAAAAGTACACCGAAATTTTGGGAATGAAAAAGCTCTTGAACTCTTTCCTGTCAATTATCCACCAGCTTATGATTTTCTAAAGAACGTGGATCATGAATTGATTGATAATTCTGCATCAGACAATAATATTTTGGAAGCTATGGTGCCCATATTAGGTGATATAAATACAATTTTCCAGAATAATCTGATGTCAAATAACTGGGTAATTTCTGGAAATAAAACTACTACTGGTAATCCAATAGTTGCAAATGATCCACATCAATCTTTGGAAGCACCAGGTATATGGTACAGAGTAAATCTATTTCTAGATGATGATTCATTAACACTTCAAGGTATGACATTTCCTGGTATCCCATTAATTACTTTTGGAAGAAATAAATATGTTGCCTGGGGTATCACAGCAGGACTTCATGATTCAACAGATCTATTTTATTTAAAACAGAATATTGATGGAAGCAAATATTTGGTAAATAATACAGAATGGATTGATTTTGAATATATTGAGACTAGTATACCTGTAAAAGGAAAAGCTGATATAAAGCATAATACTAAATTATCTATCTATGGGCCAATGATTGATACAGATGAAGGTGAGATGGCAATGCGATGGACACTACATGAGGGATATGCTAGAGATCAATCATTCAAATCACTAATAGACTTTAATTTTGCAAAAAATGTGGATGAATTCCACGATGCAATAAGATATTTACTCACAGGATTTAATTTTGTGTTTGCAGATATTGAAGGTAATATAGCATCTCAAGTATCTGGCTTTCTACCAATAAGAAAAATAGGTAATGGATTGCTACCTCAGAATGGATCGAATGGTAAAAATGATTGGATTGGTCTTGTTCCTTATGATGATCAATATTTCATAAAAAATCCAATTACAGGTTATTTAGCCACTGCAAATGAACGTGTAGATAGTAGAGAACAATTTTTTATTGGAGAATCATTTGCATTGAGTTACAGAGATGATAGAATATCTGAGATTATCGAGAATGGTACTGATTTTGAAATAGATCATAATTATATTTCTGTTGAGGATAACAAGAGAATACAATTGGATGTGAAAACACTTGTCGCAGATGATTTATTGGCCCCGGTTATAGATGTATTGCAATCATATAAATTCACAGGGGTAAATGCAGCTCTAGTTGAGGATGTGGTGGATTTGTTATCAAATTGGGATCATAGACTTAATAAAGATGAGATCGCACCCACTGTGTATACCACATATAGATATATGTTGACTAAAGTTACTTTTGAGGATGAATTGGGTGATATGTTGGATTATTATTATTATTCATCTGTAAGAACACTTGCTGATTGGATAAAAGATAATCGTACTATACATTGGTTTGATGATAATCGTACATCAAAAATAGAGAGTGCTAATGATATGGTGATATCTGCAATGGAGCGTACAGTGAATTATCTAGTGAGTGAATATGGTGAAGATATAGATAATTGGGTGTATGGTCGTCTTCATCGTGTTTATCTCATCCATCCACTGAATTCAGTCACAAGTATTTTCAATATTGGTGGAGATCCAATATCAGGTGGTATTTTCACAATATTATCATCCACAGAGAGAGGTATGCGAGATGACAAGATTGATTTCTCATCTAGAAAAGCTCCTTACTTTAGATTTGTAATTGAGGTTGAGCCAACATGGAGTAATGAATGGGGTGCAGTGTCATCAGGAGCTTCTGGTAATCCGTTGAGTAAGCACTATTCAGATGCATATGAATCATGGGTTCAGAATAAATATGATCTTTGGTTAAATAATATAGATGATATTGAGAATACTCTTACACTCAAAATATTTTATACAGGAGGTAATTCAAATTGAATTTTAATCAGTTAATTTACAGTATTCTTGGATTATTTTTGGTAATACTATCTCCCTCCTATGATATTGTAGCAGTATTCACTCTGATTATTCCATGGTTAATCATAATTTTGAATAATCTTGTTTTATGGTCTGACAATATTACTGCTGATGAGAATAAATCTCTGAATGATATGTCATTCATTGCAATACTATTTTTGATAATTGGAATGTTTGCTTCTCGTTTTCAACCAGTTGGTTTCTTTCAGATTATAGCATTTGGATATTACTTGATGTTATCACTATTGATCTCATTAAGCCTTATAAATGCTTTAAATATCAAAAATAAATATCGAGTAATTAATCAATAAAATTAGAATGTGAAGCACTATAATACATTTAATATTGATAATGAAGGTACAAAAATTGATGAATGTGCAAACAAAAGTAATTCCAAATGTAATTTAGTTAGTGCTTATTCAACACTATTTAATCTGTTTAGACTACTTTCCACCCCGAGATATTCTTCTCCTTCAGGTGTTATATTGTAATGTGATATGATTAATTCATTCATATTTTTAAGATGATATTCAGTTCTCCATCCCCAGAGTTGATCTCCTGCTTTATAATTGCCTAATAATGATAATTTATTTATATCAGTTCCCTCTTGTATCATAATATCAACACCATTGTGGAATGTATCTATCCAAGTTGATTTGAACATTTCATCCTTATCAATGTAACTTATTATCCGAGACCCCTCATGCAATTCTTCATTGATTCTCATTCTAGTGGCATGAAGTAAGAACTTTCCACCAAATATGAATTCAATAACTTCTTCTGTATCATTTTCAAAATTTATTTCACCATTAGGCTTAAACCATATTTTGTTGGTACCAGTCCATTTTCCAGCCATATCATCAAATAGATCTTTGATTATTTTTACCATGATAGATTTGAGTTTGAATATTATTTTAATCTTTATACTATGATATTCTGTATTTTATTAAACAATTAGTTCTGCTTGTGATATAATTTGGGATTATATTTTATCTCTAAATCTGAACTCTAATTCTTCATTCTGTTCATGTTCTTCACAAATAATATCTAATTTTTTCACTTCATTACAGTATTCATATGCATAATCAGTGATTTTGCTGTAATGACTGATTACATCTCTACTTTTGGGAAAATATTCAAGGAAATTTCTTGAACATATCAGTATCATCTTGTTCTTAGCTCTTGATGTGAGTACATTGAACCTGTTCACATCGTAGATGAACTCTTCCTCTGCGGATAGCTGATCAAATGATGAGATACCAATCGTACTGATGATGAAATTTCTATCTGATCCCTGGAATTTCTCCACTGAGAATATTGTTTTAGATAATACACTCATCAGTTCATCATCATCAAGATGTAGACTATAATTTAGATTTAATTTCTCATATACCATTCTGGTGATCAATCTACCATGTGCATTATGAGGTGCCACCACTCCTACTTTCTCAAGGAAAAAATCCCTCTCTTCATCTTTGTCCTGTGGGTTCATCATTTCATAGAATGCAATAAAAATATCAGTGGTTATCTGTGCCTCTATCATAGAGACTGCTGTCTCAAATCTATGGTCATGAATGACAGTGCTCACAACTTTATTTGGATCAAGTATCTCTTTAATTGTGGAAGCAGGTATTTTGGAATAATCTCCTGGCAATAGTCTTTTTGCGACAGAAGCATCTGCAACAAGGTTCTGATAGAATCCCAATCTTTTGGTATACTCTACAATTATCTCATGAGACCTGTAATTTGTCTCAAGAGGCTGATTAGATATTCCTTGATGTATGATATAATAGGTGAATAGACTACCCAGTATACTTTCAAGTTTTAATGGTACGGGTATTGATTGAACAGGTGGTAGTTGAAATGAATCTCCCACTAGTACTAGCTTTGTCAGATCTTCTGTATTTTCAATTTCAATTTTATGCAGTTCTTGTTTTGATACTGCATCATCATCTGATGGCATATTTCTAAGTGTAATCTCACTGCCCTTTATATATTGTAAACTGGCGAGTATCTGATCTATTGGCATCTGAGAACTCTCATCCACAATAATTAGATCAAATGCAAAATCTTCTGGAATAACATACAATTCAGCAGAGCCTTTTTTTCTCATATTCAATTTTGTTAGTTGATGTGCCACTCCAAACATGATAAAACCACCTGGAAATTCAGTATCCAAGTTTCTTCCCTTAGCACCAATACCATATTTTCTACCTGTAATTCCATTCAAAGACCAAGTTGTACCTTTGACAGTTAGGCTATTTGCCTTTGGATGGGGTGACTTTGCTCCACTGTGTAAGTATACTCTGGGTAAATTAGCCACGTCAGTTGGATTTCCGTTCCTGTCAATACTCTCTGCAACCTTATCAACAAGCACATTCAATGCTTGATATGAGAATGAGGTGATTAATATCTTAACATTACCTGGGTTTCTCTTTATGTACTCATCAATCAATGCCACAATTGTCTGACTTTTACCAGTACCAGGAGGACCCTGGATAGAAGAGATAATATTATTCATTGAATTCAGTATTGCTTTCTCTTGAGATGGATTTGGTGGGAATTTAACATTTGTAACAAGTGAATTGTACACCGGTATGGGGGAATTATCAAGTAATGTGGGATAATACATGTATATCTCCCTGATATTTGCCATTTCGGGTGCATTGATTGGTGGTTTGGGTGTGATACCTAACAGATATGCAAGTCTGTGTCCAAACCATGATCTTCCAAAATTAAAACTTGCAAGTAATGTGTCAAGTTTGTTAGTCCAGTAATCTGCACCTTTGGGATATAAATACCATTTTTCAGGTGTTTTATCCTCTTTGATTGTATTTATGAAATCTAAGAATAGATCTGAATTTGTTTCCTCTGTCCTGATATCATATGCATTATTTGCATCATCCCATTGCATAGTATCAATAGTTACAGTCCATTTCCATTTTCCACCACCGTAATCTCTTAGCTCAACTGGAAGTAATAATACCTGTGATTTAGGTTACAATTTCATATTACTTGATAATCCCTCTATTCTGAATTCATATCGATACTTATCTTTGAAATTACCCTTGTCAACTGTGACCATTTTCAGATCTGTAACCTCCGCCGCTGCTAGCTTTCCAATTGAGTACTCTGGATACATATATCTGAATTGAGATGCCTCTAATTCAGATACTGCACCTGTTAACCTTGAGTAAAGAAACCATATTCTTGCGATATCGTGATATGTTGATGGTACTTTTGGTTTGATAAGATCCAGACTGTTCGCAGGTCTGTAATTCTCCTTAGAGATTAACTTACGCGATTCACTCTGGAAATGATTTTTCAGTGTAAATATTGTTCTTACCTTAGAGATCAATTGAAATTTCAAATCTTTTCTATGTTGGGATTTACTTTTTCTTTTACCAGTCAAAATATCTGCACTGGATTCTTTTGCCTGTAAGAAGCCATACCATACATTGTGGTCCATATAATTAAAATGAAGTGAATAGTAGTTTTTATGTGCCTCAAAACCTTTTATATTTTGGTAAACACCATGCCATGTATAGTTGATAACATCGGGTAATCCCTGAGTTGTCTCTACAAATTGTCTCAGGTCAAATATCTTCTTCATCTGCTCTGACTGTTGCACCATGGATTCAGATGGTGTGAACCATTTGATTAAATACGCAAGTATAAAGTTCAGATCCTTATCAACAAGTAGGTTGGATAATTGTCTCTGCAGTAAATCCTGTAATATCTCCATTATTTCCTGTGACCAGTAGTATACACCTGTACTTGGATAATAATGTACTTCTTTCTCTTCTCCCCGGTGGTTTTTCTCCATAGTGATTGCAACCACATATTGTTCAATATAGGTAGAAAGGCTAATGAACTTGTATATCATCAGTATGAGTGTTTTGGTCAGCTCATATTCATCATTCTCATCTAAACCCTCATTTACAAACCCTTCTATATAATTAATTGCAGTTATATTTGATATATATTTTTCTCCATTTTTCTTAATATATTCTTTTCCTGCAATTTTTATCTCTGCACCCGCTGATTTCATCTCTTTCATAATTCTATATATCTCTTTGAAATCAGATCTTTCTATTCTTATGTCAACCTCGTTTTCCAATCTTTCTCTCAAAGTTACCTTATCAATTTGCTCGTTCAACAACTCATCCCAGACAGCCCACCATTTCTCATATTTGAGTTTAAATTTGCTGAATTTACTAACAGCTGAGTTGAATAGTAATGAAGCACCAAATACTCTATTATGCAGTGGATCCATTTCAAGGTTGATAACAATTGATATGTCATTGTATTTTGGAATGGCTACACTCATGATCTCTCCTTTGTTTGGTACTATTCTTTGTTTGGTTGCCAATGATCTACCTTTCAACCTCAATTTTGGTATCTCTGCATAGATTGGCTTGGGTACATTTCCAGGTTTTATTTCATCCAATTTGTCCACTAGATCACCAAGTGTGTAAATATGCTTCACATTCAACTGTTCCACAATAGACATTGAGGTATAGGGTATCAATTTAACACTCATATCCTTTGGATTACCTCTTCCTCCCTCTCTTTTGAAACAATCATCATAATAATCACAACGGCCACATTGTGATTTGATATTTGTTTCAGTACTCTCTATTCTCATAGGGCTATTTTTCCACAGTAGTCTTACCTTGGCAAATGATTTTTTGAGTAAACGATATATCTCATTCCATACAACAATGATAACCTTATCAAGAAAATCATGAATGTCATACAGGAAAATTTGGTCAAAACCCGGAAATATACCATTATTATCAGTATTGATATAGAATTTATCCAACAGCCCATTATCTTTCAAATATTGATGAAATATTAATTGATAATATACAATCTCTATAAATTGTTTCTTTCCAATCGCCTCTTCAGATGCTTTTTTTATATCAAACAGATTTATTGCAACTTTATTATCATCATTCACAGAAATGGGGATCACAGTTCCATCCTCATCTAGTTTATTATTTCCCTCCAATCCAAAAATCATCACATCTGGATATATTTTGCTATCAATTCTCTTAACATTTCCCTTTTCATCAGTGATTGGTATATCTTCATCTGCATTGAGATCAAATAATTGTTCGTAAAAACTTCTAGGTACAGTTATTCCTGCCTCAAGATATATCTGAGCTTTATTATCTTGTTGATATTTGTTGTATATATCAATAAAATCTGATTTTTTCAGTAGTTTGAATACAACCTTGTTATTTGGAGTAAGGCTAAAATTAGATTGTGGTAGGTTCATCAAAGAGCGATATACCATTTGTTCATACTTTTTACCAAATTCTGTTGCTTGTCCTGGTGGTCCACGTCTGATGCTAACGAGTTTTTCAATTTCTTCTAATGGGGATATCCATCTTGGGTCTTTTTTACCAAGATTAAGAAATAATTGGCGTTCACAATCATTATCGATATAACTAGTAAGTGTTTGTTTTGAGAATTCTCCCATATCCTTCAATAATTAATTGTTTTTATACTTTAAAAACTATTTATTTTTTAAATATATTTTTCAACACATAAATCGCCATTTTGGGATTATTTATCAATCTTCTTTTCAGGTATGGTGTTGCAGAGCTCCATTTAGTTGCAAATGGTACATATAGTCTGACTGCATACCCCTCATCCAGTATTTTTTGCTGCATTGCACTCATTGGAACTCCCATCAATTGTTGAAATTCCAATCTCTCATGGGGATATCTCTTCTCTTTTGCTATATCTAGAAATATATTGAGATACTTCTCATCATGTGTGGCAAATTCTACAAAATGACCTTTATCCATCATATACTGTCCCATTTTCAGCATCTCATCTTTCATCTCATTTTTATTGGTGAGTGCGATTGATTTATCCTCGTTATATATACCAATACACAGTCTAACTCTGATCTTCAAGTCATCCATTGCTTTTATATCATCCATGGTTCTGAATAATCTTGATTGCAGTACAGTTCCCCATGTTGGAAAATCAACTAGTAATTTTTTGTATAACTCAAGAGTTAGATCTGTAAAAGTATGATCTTCCATATCGAGAGTTATCTCCATCTCATGTTCAGTTGCTTTTTTAAGTATCTTTCTAAGATTTTCCTCAAGATATTCTTTACTTTCATGGCTTCCAAGAGCAGATGGCTTTACACTGACTGTGGTATAGGACCTTCCCTCCAATTTCTCGATTAATTCAATATAGATTGCAACATTCTCCTCTACTTCCTCTCTCGTGAATACTTCCTCCCCTAGTAAATCCAATGTTGATGAAATACCCTTTTTATTCCATAATTCATCCGCTTTTGCAATTCCTTTCTCAATAGAATCTCCAGAAACATACGGGGATGCAAATAATCTGACCAAAAATCCAGGCATCAAATTGACTAAAAAACCTCTCAATATCATTCATTCCTAGGGTTAATCCCTGTATTCCATGATAAATTGGTCAAAATAAATAATTTGTAGTGGCTATCATTTAAAAGTTCAATATTATTATAATACTAATTTATTATTTATCCAACGAACTACATTGGCATATTTCCATGTTTACGTGGGGCACGTTTCAATCTTTTATTCTCTGTCTGTTTCATTGCTTTGATTAGACTTTCTCTTGTCTCTTCAGGGAAAATAACAGAATCAATCAGACCTAGCTTGGCTGCAATGTATGGATTGCCAAATCTTTCTTGATAATCATCTGTGAATTCTTTTCTCATAGCATCGGGATTTTTTGCCTCTTTCAATTCTTTTCTGAATATGATATTTACAGCACCTTCTGCACCCATAACTGCAATTTCAGCAGTGGGCCATGCAAATACATGATCTGCACCAAGATGTCTACTAGCCATCACATCATATGCTCCACCATAATCTTTTCTGACAATTACTGTTAACTTAGGAACTGTTGCCTCCGAATAGGCATACAGTAATTTGGCTCCATGTCTGATAATTCCACGATGTTCCTGATCAGAACCAGGTAAAAAGCCGGGTACATCTATAAATGAAATAATTGGTATGTTAAAAGCATCACAGAAACGAATGAATCTGGCTGCTTTGTCTGCTGCATCAATGTCAATGACACCTGCAATTGAATTTGGTTGGTTTGCAATGATACCAATTGAATTTCCACCGAGAAAGCCAAAGCCCACAACAATATTCTTTGCAAAATCAATCTGTACCTCAAAGAATGAGTTCTTATCAATTACTGCATTGATTATCTTCTTCACATCATATGATTCATTTGAGTTACCAGGTAAGAGATTTCGAAATTCCTCATCAGTGACACTTGGTGCAATGCTCTCTCTTTTTGGTGGTAATTCCATATTGTTCTGAGGAATATATTCAAGCAGTTTGTGCACAATCGCCATCGCCTGATCCTCTGAACTGGCAACAAAATGGGCAATACCTGATTTTCTCGCATGTGTCTTTGCACCTCCAAGATCATCAAAAGATATATCTTCACCCGTTACTGATTTAACCACCTGTGGTCCTGTTATAAACATATATGATGTTTTATCCACCATGATGATAAAATCTGTAACTGCTGGTGAATATACTGCACCTCCTGCACAGGGACCCATGATGACTGAAATCTGCGGAACCACCCCTGATGCCTGCACATTGGCATGAAATATATCTCCATAACCTGCAAGTGATGCAACACCCTCTTGTATCCTAGCTCCTCCAGAATCATTCAATCCAATGATGGGGCATCCATTCTGCATTCCAAGATCCATGATCTTGATAACTTTTCTTGCAAACATCTCCCCAAGAGCACCACCAAAAACAGTGAAATCCTGACTAAATATAGTTACAGGTCTTGAATTGATGGTGCCATAACCTGTTATCACTCCATCACCCAGTATTTTTTTATCTTTTAATCCAAATGAGTCAGTTCTATGAACCACAAATTTATCCATCTCAAGAAAAGAATCCACATCTAGTATCTTATCTATTCTCTCTCTTGCTGTCTGTTTACCTTTGTTATGCTGTGCTTCAATTCTTTTCTCTCCTCCACCTAATTCTGCCTCTGCATTAAGTTTCTCCAGATTTTTATATTTTTCATCATGTGGACTTGTCATAATCTAATAAAAAAATATGAGAATTAATAAATTCGGATTGGTTTCATTGAAAAATAAATAATATTTTGAATTAAATACCTTTGTATTCTGGTTTTCTTTTCTCTAAAAATGCAGTCATTCCCTCTCTCAGATCCTGTGTGAGGAAACAATCAACTCCCTTGTCCAGCTCAAGTTCTAATCCTGCTCGTAGGTTCTCATTCAATGCATTCTCAATTGACTTCTTGGCAAGGCTGACTGCAATGGGTGCTTTGGAAACTATATCTTTCAGTATTCCCTTAACTTCATCCTCCAATTCTTCTGGTTCAACAACTGATGTGACAATACCATATTCAAATGCCTTATCTGCTTTGATATTTTTTCCAGTCAATATCATTAATTTAGCTTTTCCCACTCCTATTAGACGAGTCAATCGTTGTGTGCCTCCTGCTGCGGGGATAATACCAAGGGATACTTCAGGTAATCCTAGTAATGCTTTTTTGGATGCTACTCTGATATCACATGCAAGAGCAGTTTCTAGACCTCCTCCAAGTGCAAATCCATTTATCATTGCTATTGTGGGCATAGAAAGGTTCTCCAATCTATTGAGGGTTTGTTGTGCAGAGAAAAGAAAGTGTCTTGCCTGTATCGCTGATAATTTAACCATCTCTGCAATATCTGCACCTGCAATAAATGCTTTTCCAGCACCTGTTATTACTACTGCTCTGATCTTCTTTTTCTTGAATTCAATCTCATTTATTGCTAGATCTAATTCACCAATTAATGTCGAATTCAATGCATTCATAGCTTCTGGCCGGTTAAACATTATGGTTGCCACATTGGGAATTGGATCATCAAATGTTAATTTGAGAGTTGAAAATTCTTCAGACATAAATTTATAACTTTTGGCTTGATTATAAAAATAATCAAATGAATTCATTTTATTTCTTAATTTAAATTTGTAACTATACTATTTCAATTGTATTTGTAAAATCCTTCACCTGTCTTTCGTCCTAACTTTCCAGCACGGACCATTTTACGTAGTAGTGGTGCAGGTCTGAACTTCTCTCCAAGTTCTGAGTACATGTATTCAGATATGAATAAAATAGTATCCAATCCGATGAAATCAGATAGTGTAAGTGGTCCCATTGGATGGGCCAGACCGAATTTCATTCCTGCATCAATATCCTCTTTGGTGGCAATTCCCTCTGATAATACATTGTATGCCTCATTCAACTGTGGTAATAATAACCTGTTCACTATAAATCCCGGTGACTCAACTGCTCTGACCGTTTTCATCTCCATAGTCTTTCCATAATTCATAGCTTTTTCCATGGTTTCCTCTGTGGTCTCATAACCTTTGATAAATTCAATTATTTTCAGAATAATTGGTGGATTGAAGAAATGAATTCCCAGGAATTGTTTTGGCCTGCCACTTGCTCTAGCCATCTCTGTTATAGATAGAGAAGATGTGTTACTTCCAAAAATAGTATGTTCTGGTGCAGCCTTACCAATTCTTTCCCAAGTTACCTTCTTGATATCGATATTCTCAATAATTGCCTCAATGACAAGATCTGCATTCTTCACAGATTCTTCAAGATCGAGTACACTGCTTAATCTTGATTTAATCTCATCTGCCTTACCTTGATCTAGTCTACCTTTGGATACCTGTTTCTCGATCCATTTGATATTTTTTGCCATTCCACCATCTATGAATTCCTGTTTTATATCATTCATAATCACGTTATATCCATAGAATGCACTGACTAGTGCGATTCCAGCACCCATCTGTCCGGATCCAACAACTGTAAGATTCTTAATTTCACTCATGATATGTGAATATTTAATGTCATACACAAAAATAATTCTAAATGATTATTAGTATTTATTCAATGTAAATTTATAAAGTGGTCAGAAAAATAAAATCTCTCGAAACTAAAATGTTATTTGTATTGATTTTAATAAATTGTTATGGATATATTTGAATTCATAAAATTCTCAATTGAAGAGGAGCATAAAGCTTTTGATAAGCTATTCAGGGAATTGACTGATAATGATCTATCATACTCAATTGGAGATGATCAGACCATTGGTTCTCGGTTAAGACATATAACACTTGCAGAATACAAAATGGCAACTTATCTGTTTAAAGATGATAATGATATTGAGATGGAGGTAGATGGGAGTTCAGTGCAATCTTTGAAAAAAGCATTCCAAATATCCAAAGTGAGAAATTTACAGACTATTGAAAATTTAACATTGTCAGATCTGGATAAAATATGGAAATCATCAGTGAGTGGAAATGAGTACTCATACACGTTTTTACTGTATCATTTCATAGAACATATGTCCACACACAGGGGACAGGTGTTAATGGCTTTTAGATTGTCAAAAATTTAGAATTGTATCCATTAGATTATTATAATTATCCTTAATCAGATTAAATTGATCATTCAGATCTGGATTATCATTTAATAATTCTAGATTCAGTTTGATATTATATTCCACTGACCCAAGTTTTTTCAATCCCAGTGCTGTCAACCTATCATCCCATTTTTCCAAGAATTGATCTAATAGTAATCTCTCATCCTGATCACTCACTCTGTGAACTTGGTTCCAGAGGTAATAATCCATCCTTCGATTCATTCCCTTCAAAGTATTGAATATCTCTTTCAATATACTTTCAGTGGCACCCAAGCCATAATTTGATGGTCTCAATACCATAATTGAGATCTCAGAGAATACCATATTGTTGACACTGTTATAACTAGTACCTGATTGATTGTCAATAATTACAAGGTCATAGCCAAGTAGTTCTAATTCCTTCTTTGCAACTATTGCCTTCTGCAATGCTTTTTTCCACCAATTATCCGCCTTCCATCCAAGAAAATTCTTTCCAATACGTGGTGGTGGGCTGAAAATAATATCTAAATTTCCAATTATATTGGGATTTATCAGATCAGTAATATCAATATTATCATTTTCTAAATAATCTACCCATGTGAGTTCTTTTGTCTGATTACTCAGAAGATGTGTCAGTGAAGGTGCTTCAAAATCAGCATCAATTACAACAGTCTTCAGACCTCGTTTAACTGCGGCTATACCTAGGAATAGGGCTGTTAGTGTCTTACCATTGCCACCTCGGGTTGAATATACTGTTAATGCTCGCAAATAATTTCACCTCTAAACTGGAATGAACCATATTCCATCTTCTCGGTTTTCTTTTCTAACCAATCCGTATGATAATAAAGTCATTAAATTATCTTTGTCTGATATATCTTTTTCTCGCCATCCATTTGGTTGCTGAATTAATTTTTTTGCAAGAAAATTTAATTCATCTGGAAGTGAGACCAGAAATCCGATGTCAAATAGACTAGCACCTCTGTACTTCTCAGCCAACTCAATCGCATTGTTAATCTTTGAATACAGCATTTTGAGTAGTTCCTCTGATGCACCTTTTATTTCAGGTGAGATCATTCCAGTGACTGTATTTGAGAAATTCAGATCTGAAGAGTGTTCCCTCAGAATACTCTCAATCAAATTTTTGTGATTATATATTTTATCTTTTAATTTATCCTCAAAAACAATAGAGAAAATTAGACTTCCTTTACCTGTTGAGAAGGATGAACCCGGAATCGGTTGTTGTTGCATACTCATTGAAAATAAATAACTTAAATAATCGCCATCACTAAGCTCTGGCATAGGCAAGGGTCCATACAGCTCCTCTGTCTTTGCAGAGGTATTTCCAATACCTGCTGTAATAACTAATCTTGCGGCTAACAACATTCCTATATCGGGAGTGATGCGTATAACCCCTGAATCTGAAATATAAAATGGGCCAATCGATTGGAAATTACTCAACAAAATAACTGCAGATATTTCGATTGCATCCGAGGTCATATAGGTAGTAAAGTGAAACTCTATAAATAATATGTCGGTATGATATAGTATCATTTTCATTTTTAATCCGTCTATTTGGCGCATAATACCTTTGTTACTGAAATACCACCAAGATACAGCTTCATTTTGACAGATAATTAAGCTCTAACAATCAGTTATTTTCAGCTAAGCCTCAAATTATGGATCGATAGCACTTGTTCTATTATTTTTCATTTGTAAATATCAGTCCTAGAATTTTTTATATGTTAATATTGGAAAATATATTTGTGGAAGATCCGAAAATTATTGCAGTTGTTGATATAGATATGTTTTTTGCAGCTGTGGTGATAAGAGATGATCCGAAATTAATCAATAAACCCCTGATAATTGGAAATCCGAATGCAAGGATCTCAAGAAGAGGTGTTGTTCTTACATGCTCATATGAGGCCCGAGAATATGGGGTTAGATCAGGAATGCCAATGGTTGAAGCACTAAAAAAGTGTCCTGTTGCTTTGATAAGAAGGTCAAATTATGAGGCGAATAAAAAATCATCAAAAAATATCATGGAATATCTAAAATCGCTAAATATCCCCGTTAGAGTTGCAAGTATTGATGAGGCGTATCTTGATCTGACTGATATGTGTGAAACAATGGAAGCAGCTTTTACATTTGCTAAAGAGATCCAGAGATGGATATTTGATAATGAAAAGCTGACTGTTTCAATAGGTATTGGACCTACCAAGATAATTGCAAAAATGGCATCTGACTATAACAAGCCCAATGCAGTCACTGCTGTGAAATTGAGTGGATTAGAGGCTTTTTTTTATAATCTTAAATTATCAAAAATTCCTGGAATCGGGAAAGTGATGTTCTCTAAATTACAATCCAATGGTTTTACAAAGTGTGGTCAGTTATTTAATATGGATCTGAAGCAAATGAGATTAAATGTAGGTAGTATTGCAGATTTTCTATATGACGTGTTCAATGCAAATACCTCAACAGATCTGACAACGAGAGGAAGTAGAAAATCTATCTCTCATGAGACAACATTCCATGGGGTACCATTGGATATACCAACTTACCTTTCCAAATTAGATTATGTATTCAATCGAACATATGATGAACTTAATAAAAAGGAATTAATTGTGAAAACAGTGTCCATAAAGGTTAGATTCAATGATTTCAAAACCATAACACGTAGTAAAACATTACTCAATCACAGTAATGATAGATTGAAGCTTTATGAAGCGATGATTCTTCTGATAGAGCCGTATTTGGAGCATAAACTGGGAATACGCTTATTGGGTGTAAAATTCTCAAATATTATTTCTATAGAAAAAGAACAAACCACATTACATGATTTTTTCAATTGAAATAATCACAATATAGGTGAATTTTTCTATTTCCAAAATGAAATTTCTATACCGATGTCAAGTATTTTTTAATACTTGAATTTTTTATTATTGTATTAATGATATCTGCGTCTGATGATAAATTGGCAAATGAATTATTTTCTGCATTTGATGAGGTGATTATTTTTCTTGATGAACATAAAAATCGTCTTATTTCACTAGTACAGACTAGGATATTACTAAATTCAAAAAAGAATCTTGTTGTAAAAACTTTGAATGCATTCACTTCAGAGAAATCTCAATCTGCTGAATACATGATTGAAGTTATATTCAAAGTACTAGATATGGCCACAAAAATCACATATCGAATACCAATGGCAGAAGAACTTGATAAAGTACGACTTGAGTATCAATCTCTGACTAATTATCTGAGAATGGTACTTGCAAATATTCATCAGGATTCTAATCTGGCACAGAGTTTTTCAACAGCAAGTATTCTGAGTAATTTATTGATTGATGAGATGCCAGTAATTGATGAGTTACCAGTGCTACCCGAAATTGATGAGGATCCTTTTCCATTTCTGGAGATGATTCTTCCATATTCCAATTTCTTTCAGTCAACATGGGGTATATATGAGACATTGATCTCATTTCTCCCCTTGATTTCACTTAAATCACTGATTGAATGGACAAATATAATGGTGAAGAATACCAAATTACATTGGGAAATTGTTGAAAATGTAGATGTTATAAAAATACTTGAGACCCGTAAAATTAAGGAAATGGATAATTTCATAGATAATCTGGTATATTTTGGTTTCACACAACTATCAATGTCATTGTTTATGTTTGAGATCTTCATCAAATTAGATGATCGTTCTCGCGATAAAATTGATACAATGGATTTATTTGAGAGCTTTAATCTAGTTTCTCTGAAAAAATTCCTGATCAAGACAAAATTATTTATAGAATCAAAGAAAGATATGCTTCAGCAGGCATTCAAATCACTATTAATTGATAGGAATGATAATCCTGAGAAAAGGGAATCAATTATTAACCTCAATTTTTACTTGCAAGATGTTGAATTGGTATTGAAAATAATAGAATATTATGAAAATAGATCTTATGATAACACAGATCTTATCTCTGAGATAAATACCCATAATACAATATTTTTGCAGAATATTGCCAATAATGTTGGTGGTGAGGAGAATTTGGTGAATAGTTTTTATGTGAGCTCATTTTTGGCAGTATTGCATGATAGTTTTCCTTTTGTTGCGAAATTATCTGTTCTCAAGAATGATCCAGTGATATATGAGAATTTCAGATTTGAACACAGATATGTGATAGATCGGTTCCCAGTTGAAAATGATGCACCTCTGTATTTTATGAAAAAAATATCTAAACTATATGTTTACACACATTTTGACAAGGAGATTGATTTCGATAAACTATTTGATGAATACAATAAGAATTTAGATCATTTTCTGCTGAAACCAAGATTGTATCTTGCAATGTGTGTTCAGATGATAATTTTCTCATTTCTTTCAGAAACAAAGAATTCAGAGGATAGATACAAGATTTTTCTGAATATTGAATTCAATGAGATTTTATCTGATACAAAAAGTATAACAGCTTGTGACTTCAAGAAATACCAGACCTATATCAATGCAATTGATAGTGGTGAGGATGTTAAAATAGAGTTAGATAATAGAGATAAAATATATCCAATGGATCATGTATCATTACTAATTCCTGATTTCTCCAAATATTTTGAGAGAAAGGGTATGGTAAATATCAAATATTATCCTTTTAATCTAGGCTTTGACAGTGTACTTGATAATATTGAAACTAATTAAGATCTTTAATATTTATTGTATTTGTAACTTCTGGATCAACCTTTGCTTTTTTATGCATTTTCAGATTACCTACTTTTTTCATGATAAATAATCCTCCAATCAGGTATTTTTGATATGCCTCTCTAATTGTCAGGCTTTTATTATCCTCCCAGACAGTAATGTCTGCAATTTTCATATTACCGTGACAGGTCTGACATATATTCTCAGTTATTACATGGTCAATACCTAGATCTTTCAAATCTCTTGCAATATTTGAGTTGGTATTGTCAAAAAAGCTATTTTTGATTGAAACAAAAGATTCATCATCTGTATTGTACACAAGAAAAGATTTGGCAGATCCAAGTATTCTTGATGGTCTGGAATTGAGTGTTGCCTCAGTATCGGTAGAGGGTATTAGTATTCTCAAAATTTATTCCTCCTGTACAACATGTTTGAGTAATCTTTTCTCAACGGTTGCCTTGTCCATTTTATGCATGGAAATGTGTTCACCAGCATTTTTCAGGAATAATCCACCTATTGATAATTTTTGGGTAGTCTCACGGATACTGGCTGATTTATCATCCTCCCAGATATCAATTCCTGCGGATTTGATATTATTATAACATGTTTCACAAACAACTTCTGTGACAACATTATTTACTCCAAGAGTTTTGAGTTCATCTCCCTCGATATGATTGTGCTTGTCAAATAAGTGGTTCTCTATTGAAGTGAAACTATTATCATCAGTATCAAAAATGATGTAACTTTTAGCAGATCCAAGTATTCTTGCAGGTCTAGTGTTCATGTCAGGTTTTTTCTCAGTGGTTGGGATCAATACTTTCATTCTAATTTCTCCTTGGGGGTCAATCGTCAGTGATTTCGCCCTTCTATATTAATATAATGTCAGATCATATAATAACTTTGCATCATTAACTTAATGTTAACAACAAGGGGTTAGCAAAAAATAGGCAATAGTTTATTCGGATGTTTGAACAGTCGTATTATCAATATAATTGTTTTACTTAAACACTATATTTATTTTTACGGTTAAAATTATGTTCGGTGTATCTTAAATTAATTTTCAGCTTTGATAACATTTAGCTCTGCAAGAAGTACTTGCATGTTTTTAGCAAGATCTGATAGTTCATTGGATGTTTCTGAAATCTCTGAAAGCATAAGTACCTGCTCTGAAGTACTGGAATCTGCCTCACTAGCGCCTAATGCAGTCTCTTCTGCTATTTTCCTGATCCCTCTTACCTCTTCCAGAATATTGTCCACATTACTCTTCAAGTTGTAATTTATCTCCTCAACCTGTTCTGTGATTGATGATGCAGATGATTTGGCATCTTTGGACAGATCTCTTACCTGTGTTGCAACAATATTGAATCCTTTTCCTGCTTTTCCAGCCTTGGCTGCTTCAATTGAGGCATTTAATGCCAATATATTTGTTCGGGATGCAACCTTAACAACTGATGTGGATGCAAAGAAAATCTCCTGTGATATTTTCTGTACTTCCAACAGGTGTCTTTCCAACTTTTCATTTACCTGACTAATAAAGGAACTTTGTTTATTTGCAGATCTATTGATCTCCTTCACAGTCATCTCCACTTCACTGATTGATGCAGAAGCCTCTTCTGTACCTGCTGCAAGCATCTCTGAGATACCTGCAAGTTTGGTGCTTGTAATCAATACCGCTCTGATAACTGATGATAGGTTCCCAGCCATTTTATCAAGGTTCTTCTCTATATCTCCTAGTTCATCATTTGAATATGATTTCCTCATCTCAACATTGATGTTGCCCTCTGCAAATTTTACCTGTTTACTCTTAATTCTACCTATATTCCTGGAGAAACTTATCGCCGATGATAAGGATAGATACAATAATAGTATTGGTATGATGATATATCCTGTCACACGATCATTGACTGATTTCTCTATTGATCCATCTACTATTGCAAATTGAGAGAATAAATTAATAAACAGCAGAATTACTATCAAGTATAGTTTGAGTTGCATTGAAATTCTGAAAGCCATATCTTGATAATATTCGAGGACTTATTATAACTAGCGAGTATTTGTCAATCAATTAAATTAAATATCTAAGTAATTTAATCATTTTCAATATTAAATAGCTGTATTAAATTAAGGGATTATCTCCACACCGTTCTCAATATCAGGATAGTTAAAATCATCAGTAGTTAATACATTGTCCCCTATTAATTCCTTTATCCTGGGTAAAACTCTTCTCAATTCATTGATCAGGTGTTTTGTAGCATCACATACAAGATTAAATCCATCATCTCCCCAGTATTTTGTTTTGTTAGTGTACAGGCATCTACCTCCGCATACATATCGTTCTTCACAGCTTAGACAGGGCTCATCAAGACTTACTTTATTGACCAGATCCTCTGGCTTATCCTTGTTTATATCCCCTATGACTGCAAATTCCACACTTGGTAGAATCGGGCAGAATGTAACCCGTCCATCTGTTGTTACACTGAAGAAATCAATACCTGCACCACATCTAAGGCCCACCTTCTCCTCTGTCAATAAAGTATGCATGATACCAATAAATGGTACAATTCCCGGTATTTTTCCTTTATTCTCAATAGAACCTATCCAGTAATCTACAAGTTTTGATATTCCTGGATTATAATTATTATCAAACCAATTAAGAATATTATCCCATCTATCTGGCTCGTAATCCCACATCACATCTAGTTGCCAGTGAACATGATCAAACTTGGGATTGTCTCTCTCTATCAGATGCACAACATCATCAAAAATAACTGATTTCTCTGATACTGTCATTCTAGCAATTAAATCTCCTGTGAAACCAGATACTCGGGCATAATTTGCACCTTCAATCGCCCTCTCATATACATTGTCACCTCTGTAATAATTAGTTCTGTGAGTGTCCCCATCAACTGAGATCAGTATTGCATGAAATCTTTTAATATATTCTCTATCAATTTTTTTGAGTAATGTACCATTCGTCTGGATTACAAATGCTTTTGCTGGAACCTCATCCATTATATCTATAATTCTTGAGTGTGCAATTGCAGGCTCTCCACCATAAAATGCTATAACTGGCTCTTCATCATTTTTAAGGAAAGATTTTAATTCCTTCAATGGGTAGGCAAGATCCACAGGCATTATTGTTGGTTCCACAGTAGATCCACAGTATCTACAGTTCAAATTGCATTTTTGTGTGAGAACAAGATGATAATGCATAATTTACATATATAAAATTGTAAAAAAAAGATTGTGAAATAAATCAAGTTTACATTCAATTTAATTTGTGCAAAATTTGAACAAGATAGTTATAATAAGTACTTGGATAATATTATCATATGAAGAAAATCGCATTAGTTTTTTCATTAATAATTATTATGGCATCCATGAAAATAGCAAGTCCTGCCACAGAGGATGACTATGTAATATTCTCAATGTATAATCAATCAGATGATACTTGGAGTAATCTCACAATCAATGCAGAATACTTTGAGACATCAGAAAATGATGGTATGAAAATTAAATTCATATCTAGCCCATGGGATGATATTAATCGTTTATTAGATAAAGAAAATTTTTTTGATACAGATATTAATGAGAACAATTCGCATACTATAATTGAAGCATCAGTCAATGGAAAATACAATAAGCAGCTTATAGGGCATGAGAATGTATCTGATGAGGAGATGTATATATTCTTCTATCAAATTTATCAGAGAGTTACCGGGATTGGATATAAAGTATGGCCTGCTGATCTATCAATCACCACATTGGAGAGTTATCCTGAACAGTATAGTGTATCAGTACTGTTTCAGAGAGGTTTGGACCTGTTAGCATATGTTCATTCTGAGAATGCAACATTGCAAGTAACATCTGCAAATCCATTCGAACCCGGTGAGAATATAAAATCAATATATACTGAAACAATAACAGTTGATATCGCATCTGGTGGCCAATCTGTTCAGGTTGAATTCGCAACATTCACTGGTAGTACAGAATACCGGGAATTGTATTTCTCAATTGTTATGGAAAGTGGGGTTTATCTGATGTTACCCTGGAATTCTACAATTCCAATAATAGGTTCCAATGGTATAATAGCTACTATCCCCTGGGAACAACCATTACCTGGTTTTGAATTTACAGACAGTCTATCTGCGTTCATACTGATTAGTGTAATAATTTTGAGGAAAAAGAAATCAGTAAATCAATATTCATTTTTTCCCATAATTACAAAATAATTTATACTACGTTGTGAGAGATTTACAATCAGTTGTACAATTGATTTACTCAATTCCCAGAATTACTTCAGGGTTCTTCATGTTTCACAGATATTGCAAAATATTCTTATTTTGAGATTTTTGATAAACTATTTTTTCAGTTTAATTTTTCATGGGAAATGTACAAGTTTATTTAATCTTCTATCACATTATATTCTCCGCGAATTACCCAATGATCGGAAATATACGATAGAAAATGTATGGGGATTGATACTTGATAATTTACCTGAAGGTTATGAATAGGTATTTCAATACGGGATGATCTCATTGAAAATTATATCATTGCAAGAAAATCCATTAAAATATAAATTCAATGATATTTGATAAATTTCTCAGGTACATATTTTTCCATAAATGCCCATCGATCTGATTTCATAAAGGCAGGTATTGCATAAAGTATTGGAAACATAAGAATAATTGCAAATATACCCCATTGTGGTATCCATGATAATAATAAAAATAGTATCCACACAAAATTTACCATTCCAGATAGTTTGACCAAAAATCCACTTAATAACCACAAACCTAGTAGTATCTCAACTACGATAACCAATGTTAAACCCAATGAGGTCATAGCCTCACTTTGTGCAAATATTGCATAGAACCAGCTAAATAATGTACTTTTACTTGAGAAATCTACTATCTGCGATCTGGTGTCTGTATCATCCAGTATTTTCATTACAGCTGAATTAATCGTGAATAATCCAAGTAATATACGCAATACTGAGGCGATTGTTGTTTTGGTTGAATATTTCGACATTTCAAATCATTATTATATAATATTAATTTAAGGATATTCTGATAATAGTTTTATTATGTTGTATTTCTCATTGAATACTGATCAAAATCAATGTATTTAATTCATGTATTTCATTGCACTATATCTCCTTCTTTTACTCATATCAAAATAAATATTAATTACTGCTTCATTTCTATTTTTGATGGATAAAAATTTAGGTATCAAACTTAGTAATGGAAAATCAATTCCGATCATCGGGATAGGGACATGGGATATGTACAAAAATGATCTTTTACAGGCATTGGAATGGGCTTTTGATGCGGGATACAGACATATTGATACGGCGACTTATTATAAAAATGAAAAAGAGGTCGGTAAAGCAGTAAAATCGTATAATCTTGATAGGAGTGAATTTTTTATCACCTCTAAAATATGGCCCAATGATTTTGGATATGAGAGCACTTTCAAAGCATTTGATTACAGTTTCAAACAGTTAAATATGGAATATATTGATCTATATCTTATACATTGGCCATCCAGCAAAAAAAAGAATAATGATACATGGAGAGCATTACTTGAGATCATGGATGGAGATAGACTACACTCAATAGGCGTATCAAACTATTCTGAGACACAAATTGAGGAATTGAAAAATCATGGAGATACAATGCCGGTGAATAATCAGGTAGAGTTCCATCCTTTCAATTTCGATGCAGAGCTGCTTGATTACTCAAAATCTGAGGGTATATCTCTGACCGCATACAGCCCATTGGTTGAGGGTAAAAAATTGGATAATAAAAAATTAATGGCAATTGCAAATAACTACAATAAAACAACCGCTCAAATACTTATTCGATGGGGTATTCAGAAAGGAGTTATTGAAATACCAAAATCATCCAATAAAGAGAGGATTTATGAGAATATTGCTATATTCGATTTCGCAATAGATGATCATGATATGGCAGAATTGGATAATTTTTAGGTTTTATATTTTACTTATTGTCATACTCTACTCAATTCAGATTTTTGACTGGATAGTTTTAATAGCCTCACTCAGGCTCATCTCTGTTTGATTTCCCTGATCTGCACTCTCAAGTACCCCCATATCTCTAAGCACAACCATTTCCTTCTCAATCTCTTTTGGACCCATAATGATAGTAAATGGTACTCCGATCTTATTGGCATAGTTGAGATTTGCCTTCATTGACTTTCTACCCATAAGATCAACTTCTGCTCTTATTCCTGCTTTTCTACAGGCAATAAGTGTCTTTGCCTCAATCTCCAGATTAGGCTTGATCATGACTATATACAGATCTGATTTACGTGATAACATCTCTGTGTTAGTCTTCTTCATAGCATTATCATGTGCAATTATCAGACGGTCAAGTCCCATACCAAATCCAGTTGCAGGTGTATCAACACCTCCATATTCTGAAATCAGCTTATTATATCGGCCACCTCCACAGATCTGCTTGGCACCCTTCAAAGATTCAACATCTATCTCAAATACAATACCTGTGTAATAATCAAGACCTCTGGCAATTGAGAAATCAATAATTGCATTTTTCACACCATTCAACTCCAAATACATGAATACATCATTTAGTGAAGATGTATCAACTGCGTCAACTGCATCTGGATACTCTTTCATTAATTTCTTAACCTTATCAAGGACTTTCTTATCTCCTCTGATGTCAATAATACTGAAAAGAATATCCACTATTTTGTTATCCGAGAACAGTTTTATCAACTCATCCCTGTATTCCTGATACAACTCTTTCTCTGTCACATTCTCAAATACTCCCAACCTGTGTTTTGAAATTGTGGATCCATATTTATCAACTAATCCAAGTGCTTTGTTCTGTACATCCATATCAAACTCTGCAAGCAATGCACGATATATGCTGATATCATTTATCTGCACTTTATAATCATCAATCTCTAGATCATCAAGTACTGATGTTGCAAGTGTTACCACCTCTGCATCTGCCTTTGGTGTATCTGCCCCAATTAACTCAACCCCTGCCTGATAGAACTCTCGATACCTACCTGGAGCCGGTGTATCATATCTGAAACAAGGACCCATATAATATGCCTTCACTGGCTTAGGTAATTGACTAAGAGAACCCGTAACATAGAACCTACATGTGGGTGCTGTTAATTCTGGCCTTAGACAGTATTCCAGCACAGAACTCTCTTCTTTCTGCTCTGCACTTGGAGGTGAGAACCAATACATATCATCTTTGATCTTATCTCCACTACGTATGGAAAAAAGCTCTAAATACTCAAATATAGGCGTTTGTATCTCCTCAAAACTGTACCTCTCAAATGTGCTTCTAATCCTACTTTCCACATAACGTTTTAATCTCATCTCATCAGGCATCATATCCCTGGTACCTCTGGGCTTGTTTATATCATTAATTTTTTTGTTCATAAATTTACCTCCAATAGTATTTCATTGTAATAATTAAATAAATTAATCATAATAAAATTATTGTAATAACTATCAATCATAACAGAATTATCTCGATTATAATATTTGCTGAAATTAGCATATTCAATAATTAAATATGTAAAATTTAATGACTTGACCGAGATTTGAACTCGGGATACAGGAATTCTGTTGTCGACCACATTGTATCGCTCACAACCACAACCCTGTGTGATAACCCCTTCACTATCAAGTCCTAGAGTGGTATTTACCACACTAATAGTTGAACCTTGTTTGTACTCACCAATGCCAAGATTAAAGCAATTATCGGAATTTGTGAACACAAGACCTCATGGTTCTACCTAATTCTATCAATGTTATATTCTTAATAAAACTTATTTTGCTTCACATTTTTAATTATTAATTTTTGATTAATTTAATTGATTTCAAGTATATGATTTCTGTTTTTGATTAATTACACAGTTGGTATTTTTGATCCACATTTATTGCAGAAATCAGCTATCTCAGCATTTGCAGCTCCACATGAGATACAGTACTTGCCCACTGCAACTTCCTCAACAGGTGGTTGATAGGTCTGTCCATACTCCACAGTCTCTCTCTG
>JAJRQD010000163.1 GCA_024280435.1 archaeon
AGTTCTTTGGGTATATATTTCTTTCTTATTTATTTTTTATAAATTTAACATTAATATATTATTACTATAATCTTATTAGTAATATGTTATCTTTTGTAAATTGACAAGTTGTTATATGTTTTTTATTTCAATTCTCGATAGTTTTATTAAGAACAATGTTAAAATAAACAAATGAGTGGTGCAAACACCAAAATGAAATGGTTTCATTGGCTAGAATTAATTCTGCCATTTTATTTGATTATAAATCCTATTATACTCAGTATTAATGGTAAGACAGTAATGGGGTTGGATGTAAAAGATTGGCTGATATGGTATGGCTTTGTACTATCTTCAGTACTATTTTTGGGATTTTTATCTTACAAAAAACTAGGATCTGAAGATTTTCGATTCAATATGTTTACTCATATTCTTGTTGTGGGTGTGGCGGCATCTGTGGTATCATTAATGATCCCTGGCTCTGGAATATTTGATATTGAAACAATTGATAGTAATGTATTATTTGTTAATCTCATATTTTTGATGCTTCCGATGATGGTGGTATTAACAGGTGGTATGCTGGCAATTTATGCACTTACAGATCCCTTCACACTTGAAGTTGGAGATACCACTAGGCGTTTCAAAAATGGTGAATTGAATACACAAATTGAGAACGAACAACTAAAACATGATAGTGTATTTGGTCCTATTACTACTTTTATCAATGAGATTATAGTATATGCAAAATCATTGGTTGAGGAAGTAGCAACAACTTCACAGATAATTGCAGACTCTTCCAATAATCTTGCAGTAGGTGCTGAAGAGGTAAATTCTTCCGCAGAAGAGGTTGCTTCCACTTCACAGGCTATGTCTGATGGTGCAACTAGTCAGACTGAGATGATCACAGAAGTGAATGAGAGGATAAATGATTTACAGAGCATTATGAATGATATTGTTAAAAAAATACAATTGAATACACAGGAAGTATCTCAGATCTCATTACAAACCAATATACTGGCACTCAATGCTGGAATAGAGGCAAGTAGAGCAGGTGACTATGGAAGAGGATTTGCAGTTGTTGCTGAGAATGTGAGAAAATTATCAGATCAATCGAAACTAGCATCTGAGAGGATCGAGACTGTTGCAGATGAGATCAATAATGTGATAATTAGAACTTTTACTGATATCACATCATTGATGCTAAATGTGGTATCTGTATCTGAGGAGACTGCTGCCAGTGCAGAGGAGGTTGCAGCAGCAGCTGAAGAGATGACCTCCACGATGGAAGAGGTAAGTGCATTATCTGGTACTCTATCTGAACAGGCAAAGAAATCAAATAATTTGTTATCTCATCTATCAATAAAATAATTAAACAAGTGATGTGCACAAATCAATAGAAAATTTACCTTTTTCAATAAAAAATAAATACTTAGAAATACTAAATTTGATCTCTCTTAAATGAATATTTATCTTGTAGTACTGAGTTAGTAATCTATGCATAACTTACCTGTTTCTAGATCTGAATGGGCAAAACTTAGTTGGAAACAAGCACAATCACAGGTTGGTAGATTACTAAATCACAATGGATTCATGAAGCTGGAGGAACACAGAATTGGAAAAGGTAGAGCAGATCTGGTGGTTATCAATAAAAAAGGTGGGTCTGCAATTATTGGGGTGATAGAGGTGAAATGCTATGATCGTGTCACACCTCGTTTGCAGAGGTCCGCAAAAGTACAGGCTTGTAGATATATCTCAGATCTTTATCATCAACATGAACAGAATATGTACTGGAAAAGAAAGAATATAACTTATTTCATAATCACTGTATTTACAAAAGACTATCCTGTGAAATCAGTGATGTTAACTAATTCTGAGAGAGATAGGTATCTACCAAATGATATAAAAAATCTGAAGATATTTAGCTCAACTCCTGATGGCTTATTATCTTTAATGGATAGAAATGGATTATTGAAACACAAAATGGATGTACTTGATGATTATTTTTGAATCCTCAAACTCTGATATATATCATGAAGAGAGGATTGATAAAGAAGGTATCTCAGATATTTCAGTAGATCCCATATAAGATGATCATAATGCTCTATAATTCTGATAGAAGATTTCTGATGAACCTATTCATATACAGATCATATATTGTGAAATAACTCTCTGTTGTCAATGAATAGGAAGATCCCAATATCACAAACTTACCAAGAGAATAATTTCCTGCAACACCTATTGGTAGATACTCTATTATTTTCTCAAACCCAACGGTCTTTGATCTGGCAACCCAGCCTATCTCCATACTATTATTATCCAATGATCTGATTGATTGTCCAATAAATTCAAAATTAACAATTCCATCCATCAGTAATGATTTACTGAAATTGGAGACTGAAACTGGATCATCACCTGTTATTGATGTATTTGTGTATTCCACATTTATATTTTTCAGAAAACTGTTGATATCTTCTGATCTACTTCTAGTTGCAATATCTGTGAAGGCAAGAAAATATCCACCATTGTTCATATATTCAAGATATGAGGAAAGTAAGGTAGTATCAATATCTCTCACTAAAGTTCCAGATTCTGTATAATCCATCTGTAAAAATCTTATTGCAAATACTGCATCAAAATTATCAATGTCTATATTATTCATTAAAAATTGGTTCTCTACTATGAAACCCTGTGAACGTATATCTTCCTCAAGTGAATAAAATTCTCCATATTGATGACTGTAAGAATTAATACTTGATCTGTGGTCAAATAGAATACTTCCGTTAGAGTTAGAATTGATATCAAAAGAGTATGTAACTGAATTACCAAGTGTATTATTAATATTGATCAAGTAATTAGCAGAGGTAGGGGAATTTCCACTGATATTCATCTCCAGTATATTTCCCCATGAGAACTCTTTAATTGTATATTCTTTGATCGCATTGCTACCATTACCCGAAAAGCTGATATATTCAGAAAGTCTATCCACATCATATGATGATATTTTAATTCTCTTAGTCCATGTTTCATCTTTGAATCTAGTAAGATCTTTGAATATCTCAGGTGATTCTATCGCAATAACAGGTGAAAAATCTAGATTATCAAGATTTGGTATGCTCCAACCTATATCATCATCAAATGTATTCTCAATTGATGATAATAATGCTATCAGATTATTGGTATTGTAACTAATATCCATATCCATAAGTTTTTGCATCAAATTAACAAAAGTTGCTGTGATCATTGGTGTAGAGAATGAAGTACCATACCTTCCCTCATAATAACCATCAGTTGAGAATTCACTGGTGTATATACCATAGTAGCCCATTCCCTTTGCAGTAAAGTATGCTGGATTATCAGGTTCATCAAGATATGAGCCCACTCCGACAACCCATGGAAGGATTGCAGGCCAATCTCCCTTTCCCTCGGAACTATCAGAGGTAGATCCAGTATTTCCACTTGCTGCCACAAATACTATACTATCCTTGTATTTATCAAATATATCCAATAATTTTTCATTTAATATTCCACCAGAGCCAAGAGATAGATTTATCACATCCACCTCAACTATTTCTGCAAGCCAGATCACTGCTGCGAATAATCCCTCATAAGTAAGTATTCCCGAACTATGTGCGATTTTAGCAGAATATATCTCAACATTATCAGTATTATCCAGTATAATCTGACACACGAACCTTCCATGTTCAAGTGTATCATACACGCTTCTATCATTACTTGGATAGCCATAGCTAGTATTTGTGAAAGTAATATATCCATTGATATTCTGATCTTCTGAACATCCACTGTCTACTACACCAATCTTCAGTATCTTTTCCTCACCAAAATTAATGTAAGGAAGTATTCCTGATATGATAATAAATAGAATTAATATGATTGCAAAGTATTTCTGGATATTCTTCACATACTGTATTTGATAATACAATTATTTATCTCAATTCAAATAGAAATATCTAGCTGAATAATTATTTTTTCAGACATTCCAATCCGGGTAATTTTTTACCTGAGAGAAGTTCCAAAGATGCACCACCACCGGTGGATACATGAATAGCTTCTGGTATTTCTGATATTCCGGCAAGGTTCAATGCAAATGCAGTATCGCCTCCTCCAATTATTGTATCGACATTTCTCTTTACAATACTCTCTGCAATTGATTTAGTTCCAGATAAATAAAGTTCCTTCTCAAATACTCCCATAGGGCCATTCCAGATGATTGTATTTGCCTGTTCAATAGTTTTGGCAAATAATATCTCACTTTCAGGACCAATATCAAGTCCCATTGCATCTTCTTGTATCTCAGCAGATATTATTGCTATACCATTCTCTAATAATGGTGTATCAAATGTCTTGGATAGTCTGAAGTCAACTGGTAATAGTATTTTAACTCCTTTTTCACTGGCTTTAATCAGTAACTGTGCTGCTGTATCAACCATACTCTCCTCAATCAGTGAATTACCAACCTCCTTTCCCATGGACTTAAGAAAAGTAAATGTCATACCTCCTCCTATAATTATTGTATCCATGATCTCAATAAAATTATTTATCACATCTATTTTGGTAGATATCTTGGCACCCCCTACTATTGCAATAGACGGTTTTTTCGGTGAAATCATAGCATTGGTAATCCGTGAGTACTCCTCCTCCACCAGTATCCCTGCATAAGCTTTCAGATAGTTGGATACTCCAACTGTACTTGCATGGGCACGATGTACTGTACCAAAGGCATCAGAAACGAATATATCTCCATAACTTGCAAGTTCTTTTGCAAATTCATCACCATTCTTCTTCTCATCTTTATTGAATCTAGTATTCTCAAGTAATACAATTCTGTATTCAGATCCAATATCATTAATTATTTTATCTGCTTTCTCTCCAACAGTCTCATCACAGAATTTAACAGCTTCTTTTAACAGACCAGATAGATGTATAGCAACAGGTCTCAAAGACAATTCAGATTTGATCTCTCCTTTTGGACGTCCTAGATGGCTCATTATGATAATATTACAATTATTTTCCAATAAATAATTCAAAGTTGGTAATGAACGATTAATACGTGTATCGTCAAGTACCTGCCCATCTTTTATAGGTACATTATAATCAACACGCAGCAATACTTTTTTCCAGAAAGATTATTGGGATCTATTTCTCTGATCGATCTTAGCATTAATTTACCACAAATATTTTTATTTTAATATTTTAATGGTATATTGCGGGAAGAATCTTTAATTTTGATATTTTTATTTTAATATTTCAATGGTATAGGGGGAAGGATCTTTAATTTTGATAATTTAATTATTTATATTTTAATCATCTTCATCAGTAAATGGATTATTATCCATATGTATGCCGAATACAGCATCCACATGACCCTGTCTGCGTTTATTATTGTCTTTATCTTTGATACTGAATTCAAAGATTGGATACCATATCAACGATGGCACCACCTTATTATTTATACCCACAGCTAATTTTCTCTCAACTACGCCAATAGCATGCATTCTATTGAGAATTGGCTTCATGTATGAACCTAACAGTGTATCCAGTGTGATACCATTAATTGTTACCTCCTTATGATTGAGTGTTCTCAATTCTTCTGGATCTATATTATCAAATGGAAAACCAAATTTCTTGTTTTTTATATCCAGATCAAGTATACCTCCCGTTAAGGCGTTTACATAGTAATATCGCTTTACCTCCTTATTTTTCTTCTTGAAGGTACCGACTTTAACTGTATCAATAGTTCCCACTCGCCACATAGGCAAATATTTTATAGTTTTTCTTTTGATCTCCTCATGTTTTTTGAACAATGATTTCTTTAAATTATCACTCATCACATCAGCAGCTTTGGCTTCAGGAAAATTCACCTGTATCTTATAGAGTGGCCCTATGATATTATTCTCTGGATCCATCTTATGTTTAATAGACCAGTATACTTTGGTGCCCTCTACTTTCTCAGTACTCAATTTTTTCTTGGTCACAAGGCTATTCAATGATGTGGTTATTTTTTTGAGAGGTGCATCAGTTGCAATTGCCAATTCCTCTGCTGTCAATGCAATTGGATCTGCATCCAATGCTTTTGTAATCGCTGTGGGAGTTGTTGCTTCAGGTAGAAATGTGGCTGCCATCTCAGTACCTTTCAAGAAATCATCATCTTCATCAAATTCACCTTCAATCTCTTCATTTTCCTCCTCTGGATCCTCTTCATTATTCTTTTTACCTCTTTTCATCAATGTGGCATCTGGGAATTTATCTCTGATGCCACTTTTATCTGTAATCTTTTTGACTGCAACATCATCAAGTGTGGTATGATCTGTAACTAGCCATCTCACTTGCATCCTCTGTACACTATTAAAAATATCAGGTGCTAATAGCATGAACTGGCCTGTCTTCTGTTTGGATATATTTGATAGAATATCATCTGTCTCTGCTGGAGATATAGATTGCACAATATCTTTGACTTTCTCAATATCTTGACGAGCCATTAATCTACCAAGTGCCCAGGTGCCTACCTGCCCGAGTGATTTGTAATCTACGTCTGAAATATTCTGAGTTGCTAATAATAGACTTACTCCATATTTTCTTGCCTGTTTTAATAATAGTTGAATTGGTTTTTTAGTAGGTGGATTACGAATTGGTGGCACTAATCCTGCTAGTTCATCAAGTACAAATACCAGTTGTATATCCTCAGATGGATTTCTCAACATGAAATTATATACCTGGGTGGCCGTATCAGCAATAAATGTGATTTTATCCTCTTGCTTTCTTAGCGTGTTGAGATACATCACATTCACTGGCACTCTGCCCTTATCATTCCATGTCATCATCTTCTCCACATCCAGTGGAATACCTGCATTGAATATTAGTGAGTCTGCGCCGATTGTTAGTGTTTTCATCTGTTTTGCAAGCTGCATCTTGGTTTTCTCATCAATCATGGCACTAGATGCTTCATCTAGATATTCAGTATCGTTGAGAATACTGTTAGCAAGCATACTGAATTTCTCAACTGCCTTTGCTTCTCCCCAGATTGCCTCCAATAATAGATAGAGGTATGATTTCACCTCTGCACCTTTGCCCTTCTCAGTATTATATCCAAGAATATTGGCAACTGTATCTGCTACGGCATCAATTGCCTGAATTTTATCCTCGTAATCCATTCCTTCAGGTGGTGCCTTCAATGGGTTGATTGATAAAGTCAGACCTTTGGAGGATGCAGGAGTCCATATAGCTACTTGTTTTTTACGGTTTATCTCATCATAATATTTACCTGGTACTCCCTTGCTCTCCACTAGTTCTTTATCACCATCTAGTGCTAGTGATGCCAGGTCTCCCTGTAGATCAATCAATAATAATGGAACTCCTGCCCGTATGCATTCCTCCATAATCGCTTTGACTAAAACAGTCTTGCCGGATCCAGAAGATCCAAGGGCTGCAAAATGTCTTTTCAATGATTTTAATGGTATCTCAATATTTTCATTATCTTTTCTAGAGAAACCAATATGTAACTTATTTTTACTCACATAGAGAGTTTAGCACAGGGGATAAATTAATCTAACTAGTATCACTCGATCTAAATTAATTTATTTTCAGATAATATTAATTTTATTCTGCAATATATTAATAAAGTTCCTTCATGTGGTTTACTAAATTCACAAGTTTTATCACAATTAAATTTCACATTTATATCAAAATTTTTTGTTAATTATGTATATATTTCACGTAATGCTTATAGTTACAATTTATTCCATCAATATATATCGTGATTTAACAATGGCACTTAAAACCAAAAAATCTAAAGATAAAAAGGAAAAGAAGGAGAGAATCAAGGCTGAGAGACAACCATTGATCTGGAATCCGGATGATGGTGTAACCTGGCATGATTTCGCAGGTCTATTCATATCTGTATTTCGTTTCTTCTGGAGGATATTAAAAGTAGTATTCATGCCTGTTTTCTGGATATATGCAGAGAATGTACGTATGGTGAGATTTATCCGGGCAAAGGGTGAAGATCGTCCTATGACCAAGGAAGAGCGTGAATTTGTGGAGGCAATACCCGTGATCTATTCGCTTACCGGGTTGATAGGTGGTCTATTGCTTGGCTTTTTCATAATTCTGGAATTTGAAGAGGCTATTAAAAGATTTATTGAAAGCATATCTCTTGATTTCATAGTTGCATTTTTCCAGTTTATAGGAAGTATAATAGTCGGAATTTATAATATTATTGTATTTATATTCCAAGGTATTGGTAGTATTATTGGATGGCTGGCAGATGTACTAAATCAATCACCATTGGTTGCATTCATATCTCTGACTGTAATTGGTATTGTATCAATTCTTCTATGGTTATTCTTGACAGAGAAAGGAGTTGTTAGCAGGGTAACTGGCTTTCTCAATCGTTTCTTCGGTTGGTTGATAGAATCACCAGATCTACTCAGATTCAATGTACAGACATGGTATCGTAAATTTAATCATAATGTCTCTGCAAGACTGATTGGTGAGGAGAGAATGGCCACACGTACTCAGGTTTATTTCAAGAAATCTCTGTTCTACACATTGATTGCATCTCTTTGGGCATTCAGCTCGGGAATATATGTTGGTGTAAGTAATGATTTTGAAGACCAATGGGCCAAAGTACTATTCACATCATCTGTATTATTCGTTGCAGGTATAATCTCTGGATTTATATTCCTGATATTTGTTGCACGCTTTATTGATAGCCTTAATCGAAAGAAATACATAGCTCCACAATTTATTGTTGAGGATGTAATTGATGAGGAAGCATTGAAGACTGAGACAAAAAGAATAATTGATTCTAAACCATGGTTGAAAGATTATGTACCAAAATCCAAGGAAACAAGTATTGATGAGGAAAAGCCTTGGAAGAAGGAAGATAAAGAAGAATAATAAATGAACAATAAATAATATTGATAGACCATTTTGGCAATTCAATAGATAAATTTTAAAGAATATACTATTTTTTGTTATTTATATGAATGGAGATCTTTTTGGATCTATTATAGTAATCAGTTATACTTTATTATTACTAATATTATTTAAAATTAGCCGGAGTAAAGTTTCAGTTAAATATGAACATATAATTTTCCAGATGCTATTTGGACTGTTAGTCTTTATTTTACCCATCTTTGAAAATAAAGTATTCACTTTTGTAATACCAATTATGTATCTGATCTCAAATTATATGATAATTAAGCAGAAAAATACTTCAAAACCAGTAATACTGTCCACCATCAGCATCTCAATTATTTTTTATTTTGGATCTGAATGGCAAATATTAGTTTCAGTTTTCAGTGTGATTTATGGTGATAATTTTGCATATATTAGCGGAAAATATGTGAAAAGTGGATCTTTCAGAATTTTCAACAATACAAAAACTTTGATTGGTAGCTTGATAAATAGCTTTATCTCATGGATAACCGTGTTGATTGGAGTTGTACTGATAGGTGAGAGTATATCTCTTGCAATTGTACTGGCATCTATATCTGCTGTATTGGTACCTATTATTGAGATACTATCTCCAAAGGGAACCGATAATCTAATCGTACCATTATCTATGTTTGCCATACTCTATACTCTGGAGGAACAGATATTTCAAGCCACTGTATACCTGCCCGTATTTATCATCTCAATAATTCTAGGTGCAATAGTAGCTATTTTCTCATTCAAAAAACAGTTCCTTACTTTTGATGGAGCACTCGCAGGGTTTATGTTGGCGGTGGTGATGCTAGGTCTTACGGGCTGGACATTTGGTATTCAATTATTCCTATTTTTCTTTATAGGTACTCTTGCAACAAAGTTAGCAGGTAAAAAGCATAAAAAAATGCAGGATGAATTCGAAAAAGGTTCCTCTAGACGTGATAGTAAGCAAGCACTTGCCAAAGCAGGTTCTGCATCCATTTTCAGCTTGATCTATATATTATATCCATCTCAATTGATATTCTATCTTTTTTCAGGTATACTTACAGCTGCATTGACTGATACCATGTCCACAGAGGTTGGTATCACATTCAAAGGCAAGACAAGACCTGTATTGAGGCCTTGGAGGTTGGCTGAAAAAGGAGAAGCAGGTGCAATTTCTGCTGTTGGTACATTGGGAGGCTTTGTCTCCGGATTATTATTCACATCCACTGTATATCTGATAAGTAAAGTAGATGTGCAGAATGATATTGACAGTGTTATGTTTATCTTAATCGTATCAATTGCGGGAATTATAGGTATGCTATCAGATTCAGTGATTGGAAGTACAATTCAACGAATGAATATATGTACTGGCTGTGGAAAAATTCTTGAAGCCAATTCACATTGTGGTGAACCGACAGAATATCATAAAGGATGGAAATTCATGAAGAATGATCTTGTCAACTTTATTGGTACTCTAACAGGTGGAGTTGCCTCTTTAATCATTTATATTATAGTACTATAATTACTGTGTACTATACTTTCCATACTATATGTGTGGACATAGTTGTTCTCTAGATGTCTTTAAATAATGATGACATAATTTAATTAGATGAAATTAAATATTAATTTCCAAAGAAAAATAGTAATGACTTTACTATTATTGACCATGTTGATGCAAATCAGTGCATCTCCAGTACAGACACAGATTTCTTCAGATGCAACTCTGAGCTATACTCCAAATGTAGGACCTGACCTATTGGACAAGGTGAGAACTGCTAATTTTATCAGAAGCACTCAGAATACAGATGTGTATAACTCCACCAATATAGATCAGATCTATTTTAAATTGGGTTCAATCAAGATACTTGATCCAACTTTATCAACAGTATCCCAATCTAAAATAGATTTATGGACCAATCAGATACTTTCTTTTGAGAATATAGACGGCGGATTTGGACAGTGGAAAAATGATGTAAGTAGTCTCTCAAGTACGAAGAAGGCCATAGAAGCATTGTCATGGATGAATACACTTGCTAATATCAATTCCACACACACAGCTGAATATCTTAATTCATTGAGAAACCAACTGACAACAGGTTTTAACTCAAATAAATATGATAGTGATAGTGATATATATGCATCATCTATTGGTGTAGAGGCATATGATATACTGGGCTTAGCACCTGCCAATCAGACAGATCTACTGAACCATTTCTTAAGAGCACAGAACAATGGCTCTTCTAGCTATACAGATCCTCAGATTGATGGACTTGGTGGCTTTGGTAAACAGACTAACAATGTAAAACTAGTATTCTGGAGTTCTGAGGTGACAATCACTCGTGCTGCACTATTTGCAATTAATTCACTTGGTGGAGTGGCAGAGAATACACTTGCACTAAATTTCTTACTGGCAATGCAGACTTCAAGTGGTGCTTTTGTAAATAATGCATTACTAACAACTGAAAGTATCACATACACAGCAAGTGCACTTGAGGCAATTAATCTGCTAGGTGGAACACCTGATACTGCACTGGCACAATCTTATATACTAGGTTTAGAGGATAGTAATGGTTTATTCAAATTAAAATCTAGCAGTGCAAGTTCCAGCATAAAGGGTACCTTCTACGCATTAAGGGCATTGAATGCACTGGGAAGTAATCCAACTGATACTGTATTGACTTTGAATACATTGAATAATTATGTACCAACATCCAATGGATATGGTGCAGCACCCGGAGAGGAGGCTTCTCTCAGAACCACATTCGATGCAGTTGCAGCACTTGTATACATGGGTCGCACACCTACACTTAAACAACGAATAGTTGATTATGTGGAGACTTACAGGAATTTAGATGGAGGCTTTGGAGTATCTGGATCTTATACCGAGAGTACATTACGAGCTGTTGAGATATACAATTTACTGGGTATGACATTCCCCGATTCTGCTAAAACAATATCTTTCTTATTAAGTCTGCAACAGGCAGATGGAGGCTTCTCCAAGGGTAATGGTAAAACAGTATCATATACTATTTCCACATACCGGGCTATAAGGGCTCTATCTCTACTTGGTGGATTACCTTCTGATAAAACATCTATTGTGAATTACATTCAGAGTACCAAGGATACAACAAATGGCGGATATGGTGGATATTTCAGTGATATCTCTGATGTATCAAGTACATACAGAGCAATAAGAACCCTATCAATACTGGGAGATAGTAGCTATGATGCAGCCTCAGTGATTAATTACATCAAATCTAGCCAGATTGCAGATGGAGGCTTCAAAAGAAGTCCATATGATGTATTAAGACCTAATAATAATTCAAATGCGGTATTCACATATTCTGCACTAAGAACTTTACAGATACTGGGTAGTCAGCCTGATAATGTAACAAGCCTTTACACCTTTATTAATAGCTTAAGAAACAGGGATGGAGGATATGCTGAGCATCCACAGTTCACTTCAAACGTGGCATATACATTCACAAACTTGTGGATACTCAAGAATATCAACTCATTTATTAATTTCAAAGTGGAGATCACCAATGATCTTGGTAAATTTGATATTACAAATAAAGTTCTATCCTTGAAAGTTGATGGTGCAATTGGACCATTCACATATAATGTATCACTGAATAACAATGTGGTATCAACAGGAGTTATGAGCTCTGCTGGTACGCTTGATGTGAATCTGGATGCTCTTACACTCGGTAGTAACTCAATACAGTTATTATTTATTGATGGTACCGGACAGATAATTGAGGCTTCAGCAGATCTAAGTGCAGTTGAACTTACAAGCTCTATTCCATCAGAACAGGTATCCTCTGCTGTTTCTCAGATTGCAGAAAGTGGTCCTACTTTTATCACAAGCTTGTTGCTACTTAGCTTGGCAATATCAATCCAGGTAGTTTTTCTGAGAAGGAAAAATTAAAAAAATAGGTGATTAAATGAATACAGTGAGAATTAACAAGAATAAAATTGCATTTTTACTACTGATTATAGTTCTCACTGTATCAAATAGAGGTATCTCAAGTAATTCTATTGATAGTGTAACTTTAGATAGTTCTAGGCATAATCTTTATGCTAATATAACAGACAAACTGCAAAATGATATCCGTGTAGATTACAGCAGTACAGATTACAACAGTGCTATTGATTTTATCAAAAAAAGCCAGGATGATGGTAAAACAGCAATTAAAATTATGGATCATGCATTCTATATCGGAAATATTATCCGGGATCTGCAATTAAACAACTATACAGATCCTGCACTTGATGAACTGATCAATGCTATTTTCTTATTTGTGGAGGAATCTCGTAATGCTAATGGAGGCTATGCCAATTGGGCCAATGGTACCAGTTCTATGGAGAGTACTTATCAGGCAATAGAACTCTACAATATATATGGTAGGCTATCAGACCTTAGCTCTGATGCAATCAATCAGACACTTAACTTCATTAATAAACTACTGACTGTTGAGAATGGATATTTCCCCCTTGAGGATTGGGATGTGCCTGATATGACCAGTACTTACAGAGCATTGTATATGCAGGATATACTTGGAAATGCTAATTCTATAAATGTTAGTGGATATATTTCAGGTAATTATCTGCTACCTTTCTTCTTAAATGCACCCTCTGGATATGCAGAGATCACAAATGGTAAATTAGATCTTCTTGCAACAAACTATGCATTAAAATCATACAATTTAATTAATTATACGGAGACACATCAAGCTCAGATTGCAAATTATCTGAACAGTCTAGTATCTTTAAATGGAGGTATTGCAGGTAGTACAACTGGTAGGGCAACAATTGGTTATACCAATGCAGGTATCGAATTATATTATTCATTAGAAAAACAAGGGTTCAATATGTCAAGTGTATTTGATGTGAATTTCATTGACAATGCATTTAATTTTGTGATATCAAATAAACTTGCTGGAACTGCGTTCTCATCATCAAGCAGAGATAGTACACCGTCACTGAGTTCAACATACTTCGCATTGGAATTAATCAATTTACTGCGGTTACATAACTATACTTTACCAATTTTAGAATACTCTGATATTGCCAGATTTATTACAGTACAGGGTGAGATTAGCTATGGAGTGGGAAATTATCCCGGCGATATTGCAGATCTTTCCTATACCACTCGAGCTATACTGACAGGTAGAACATTAGATGATCTATCATGGGTTTCACCAGGTATTGATAACTATCTTCTTGATACATATGATTGGAATATCAATGGTTTTGGCTTCAGACCTGGAAGTGATCCAACTGTGAAATATACATACTATGGTATCAAAGCGCTCCGGGCATTCAATTACAGTTTACCAAATGCTCGAGATATTGCTAATTATCTACTATCCACACAGAACCCAGACGGTATGTTTGGTAAAAAGCCTAATTATCAGTTGAGCTATATTACATACACATACTGGGCATTATCTGCACTGAAAATGTTGAATTATCTGAATAATGATACAATCGATTCTCAACAAATACTGAATAGGTTGAAATTGTATAGAAATATAGATACCGGTTACTCCAATTTTCCGGGATCTGAATCTTCAATTATTTCCACTTACAGGGCATTGAGGATCAGACAAATGTTAGGAGATATTGTTGATGGATCAGATCAGTTTGTATATCAATTAGATCTCTACAAACATCAGAGTGGTGGATACATAGATAGACTGAGTAAAACCATCCCAACTATGGAATCCACATACTATGGATTGCAGATTGCAGAGATGTTGGGAATTGATTATAATAAGACACAAATTATTGAATTTATAGGTTCATTCAGAAATAATGATGGTGGATATGCCACTAAACCTGGATTCTCAAGTAGATTAACTGCAACATATCTGGCTGTTACTATGTTGACATCATTTGAGAATGAAAATAAATTGATACTTGAGAATACAGAGGATATATATTCTCCATTGATATATCCTGCATTCAATCCCAAATTAGATAGCAATGAAACTATCGCAGGTACTTATACCACATCAGCGATAATATCAGATCCAGAATCAGATACTATTGATACATGGATTGAAGTCAAATTCTATGGTAATACAACATATTCGTACATATTCAATGGTACATTGGTAGATGAGAATAGTTATTCATTCACAATAGGTCCATTTGGAGATGGATTGGTTGAATTTAGAATTGTGGCTATTGATAATAATGGGAATATAGCATTCTCAGATTGGTTCTTGTTGAATTCTGTAACAATTACAGAATATTCGGGACAGGCAAGTACTAATTTATTATTATTGGTATTAAAATTTGTTCCACTAGTTGCATTAGTTATTGCTTCAATAGATGTGGCTAGAAATTTCAGAAAAAGAGGTGAAAAAATAAGGATGTCAATAGATGAAGAGATTGAGAATTATAAAAAGATGAATATGTTGTATCTAACAACACTTATGGTTACAATAGTGGTACTTTCACGTACCTTACTTGGAGACGCAATACTAGTATTATCTGCATCCACATTTCTTTTTCAATATTTATTTGCATCTGTGGTTATACTATTCCTGAGATATGTGGTTGGTTTACCATCTTATGGATACTTTGGACCTGCTGTTATTGCAATAAGTTGGCTCAATCTCGGTCTATTCTGGGGTTTCTTTCTGTTTATCAATCTATTTCTGATAAGTTTTCTAGCAAGATATCTGATACAACCATTTGGATTGCCAGTAGGCTTCAGAATAGGTACTATAATGATATTTTTAATCTCAACTATGACCATGATGGAGGTAATTGGTGAAATATACCGTATTGACTTCCTATCCGGGCCTATGCTTATTCCCATTCTTATCACACCATGGATGGCAGATCGATATATCAATGATATGTATGAAACCAATCAGCTGGATGCATTCACAAAATTCATATCCACGCTTATTATAATTGCAAGTGCTTATGCAGTGATGACATTCCAGGCTGGAATCGTATTCATGATAACAAATCCCGAGACTTGGATAATACTGTTATTTGTGGTGGTATACTTCGGTAGAAGCAGACTTTATACCTATTTTGATAAACGAAGGTTCGCCCGATTATTCACTAAAGATAGCAATCCATTGACTATGATCAGTAGAAATAGAGATTATCTCTCCAAGTACAACCAGAAGGAGCTCTTTCCATTTATCAATAAGTTCTCCATGAAGGAGCAGTTTGATAAATGGAAGGTTCCCACTGCAAAGTTACTGGCAGTCATTGATGATGAACGAGAAATTGATAAATTAGCTGAAAGATTGAAGACTGAAGAGATATTTGCCAATGGATTTGTGATTAAGCCATCTGAATCATATGGTGGCAAGGGTATCATTGTCATTCGTAAGCGAGAGGGTGATAATTTTCTCATTGGTGGTCAACTCTATCATGTAGATGCATTAAAGAAACAGATAAAGAAAATAATACAGGGTGAATATCTCACATCACAGACTGCAAAGACAAATGACATTGTGATTATAGAGGAGATAATTGAGACCAGTGAATATATTGCAGAGATAAGTATAGGCCTTGCAGATATCAGAGTAATTGTATTTCAGGGTATACCTGTCATGGCAATGATGAGGCTACCAACTGAAGAGAGTGATGGAAAGGCAAATTTAAAACAGGGTGCTATTGGAGCTGGTATCGATATGAGGGATGGAAATATCATTCGTGCAGAGTACAAGACAGTAGAGGTCAATACACATCCTGATACTTTTAATAAGATCAATGAATACAGGCTAGACAACTGGAAGGAGATACTGGCAGTTGCCTTTCTTGCACAGAAATCAACAAACCTTGGATATGCAGGAGTTGATCTGGTGATTGATAAGAATGGCAAAGTACTTGTACTTGAGATTAATAAAAGGCCTGGACTTGAGATACAGAATATCAATATGAAATCATTGCTTGACAGATTAAAATATGTCGAGGATAATAAGCTGAATGCGATAGAATTCTCACCATTGAGAGCTGCACAGATGGGTATAGATCTGTCCCATGAACTGGAGGAATCTAATTGAATAGTAAATTAAAAATAATCACGCCAATACTAATAGCAGTAATAGTGCTATCTAGTTTCTCAATTGTATATCAAATTGAGAGTAATGAAGTAGAGAAAGGAGAGGCCAAGATGAACCTGTCATACAGATTTTATCTGAAAAATCAGGGTCCACTTAATCTATCCTCAATATCTCTGAGATTAGCCCTGTTGAAAGATTGGGGTAATTATCAAATCGTGGATGATATTAAAATCAGATTACAACCAAATCGAACCACAACTGATGAGTATACCAATGAATTTGCATGGTATGAGTATGATAATTTTTTAGTCAATCAGACACTTGATGTAGTAATTGATGCCAATATCACAGTTAAATTCATGGACTATTCTACCTATGATTTTGGGAATATAGTATATGATGAGGATGCTTATCTGTACAAACTTTATACTGCCTATGATGCATTGGTTGACACAACAGATCCTAGAATTCAATCAGTTGCAAATAAATTCACATCTGATACCAGTGATTTTACTTCATTAGCATTTGAAGCTTATAATTTCTCATCTACTTATCTTGATTATAAACTATTGAGTGAATCCAAAGGTGCATCCTTTGCGATTTCCAATGGATATGGTGACTGTGATGAATATCAGAATCTGTTTATTGCACTTGCCCGTGCAGTTGGAATACCATCTATTGGACACTCTGCATGGTTTGGTGATTTTCAGACAGGATATGTATCAACAGATGCCGGTGCAATAGCCCATGCATATCCAATGTTCTATATTCCAGAAGTAGGTCTAATATCCGCTGATCCAACAAGAGGTAAGGATGCATTGTATGACAACTGGATGAAGACAGATGGTAAGCGTATCACTATGACTCAGGGGCCAGACCATCCCTACAGATTATTAAATTACAAATGGGTGCCTGTTGATGGATTTGATAATCCAACTGTGGAGAGCAATTATACTATAAAGATTAATGATATGACAACGGAGTATTTCTCCAAGATCCGATCGATTATACTTTATCAATTGGTTATATTACCTGTGGTCTTTATTAGTTATAATATCATCATGGGTAAAAGAATTAAAAAGGAAAAAGAATTAAAAGTTAAAAAATTACTAGATCCTAAAAATTCTGTTGTTCAAATGGAGATAGATTAAATAATGAATGCTGTATTATTACTATATAGAGGTGCTTAAATTGAATTCAAGAATAATTAATCGATTGAATTTATTTATATTAATATTATTATTGTTCGTAAATAACACCTCACAAGTATATGCAGCAGATAAGATCGAAGTACTGGTAATATATTCAGATATAGATGACAGAAACGCAATATATGGGATATTGGATATCAGTAAGCTGGCAATCACAAATATATCAATGTCTCAATCTGATGTACCTGATTTTGATCTGTTTGATATTGTAATTTTTGCAAGTTCTGATGAATTGAATATGGATAATGATATTGAAACAAGTATGTCCACATTTATGCAAATTGCAAATAAATCAATATTTGTACTCACGCCTTATCTTGATGATCTTGACAGCTCAATGTTATCCCTGATGGGTATAGATGAGATCAATGATATGTATGGAGATCAAAACATAACAAAATGGGATCTTAATATGAATATCAATGTGGCTAATTTCTCCATAGACGATAAATTCAACTATCTTGGCCCATTGACCGAGATAGTTGTTTCATCAGGTGCTGAGGTAATCACAACAGCAATATCCAGTAATGATACTGACAGCAGTATTATGTATCCTCTTCCCGTTCTTGTGAATAATAGTGATAGTTCAACAATTATCACAGCTCCAATTTCACTTGTGTATGAGGACTATCATGAAAAAGAAGATGATGGTATTAAAAGCAATGCATTGCCATTTCCAAGTTTTATCACAACTATTATCTCAACAGTTATTGATGAGACAGTGGAAAGACATATTGAGATTAATGCAAATAATCCAGATAATACAAATGTGGTGAATACACCAGATAGTGATAATCCAGATAGTGATAATCCACTAGATATACCCATAGAGGATATTACTTCCAGCTTACAGAACAACATTGATCTGTTGATAATTTTCATAATTGCATTACTTGCACTTGCTTATAGAAAAGTATTTGGATTTTTCAGATGGTTACAGGAACGAATACTTGGGCTTGGGGTATTGATATTTGGTGCATATTTCAATGTACATGATAGAAATCTAAATCATGGAGAGGTTATGCTCAATCAGTACAGATCATATATTCTAGATATACTGGATTCAGTTGGAGAGATGGGAATACACTTAAGGGAGATAAAAAGTCTGACTAATCTTGGTTCTGGTTCATTATTATGGCATCTACAAGTGCTTGAGGATTTTGGATTGATATACAAGACCTCTGTTAACCGAAATACTGTATTTATTGGTGCTGAATATGCAGATAACTTTGATAAAGAATTGAAGGCACTTGATTTGAAGCTAAAATCCAAGCACTCACAGACAATGATACTCAAACTTTATGATTATCGAAATGATGATGAGGTGGAGTTATCCAAATTGATAGATGGCTCTGATATGAATCGAAAGACTGCACTCAGAATAATTAAAAAATTAGAAAGTCTTGGAATAATTGAATATAAATCTGGAAAGAATGCTGAGGTCAGTATTTTAAGCAGAGAAGATATAATAAAGCTGTATAAATCAGCTATACTCAAGAAAACAGTTGAGGATCTAAATGATAAGCAAATTGAAGTAAAGATCACTTGACTTTCTGAAATTTACAAATTTGAACAATAAAAAAATGATGTAAATTAACGATCAGTTTATTAACAAGTAGTCTTTACTGGATATTGAGGAATTCTATTATGAATTTTATGAGGAATCGTTTTCTTAATCTTCAATACTAATTATAATATTTTCATATATAGTCCACCTCGCGACAGTATTTTAAAAAACTAAATGAGGTGAAACCATGAGTCAAGACGATAAAATATACGACTATGTTAACACAGAAAATAAATGGCAGAAAAAATGGAATGAGAATAAATTATTTGAATCTGATAAAAATGAGAAAATAAAATATTTTATTAATTTTCCATTTCCATATCTAAACGGAGCACCACATCTGGGACATGGCTATAGTCTGATGAAAGCAGAAATAATGGCCAGATATCAACGAATGTTGGGAAAAAATGTATTATTCCCATTCGCATTCCATGCAACAGGTGAACCAATTGCAGGCATGGCAAAAAGAGTCACTGCAAATGATCCTGATCAGATAAGGGCATTGAAACTATCTGGTATTGCAGATGAGGATATATTTAAATTCAAAGATTCCGAGTATATAATACATTATTTCATGGATCGTTGGATCAATACCAATAATAAACTTGGTATTGCAATTGATTGGCGTAGAAAATTCGTAACCACACAATTGACACCTGTATTCTCCAAATTTATAGAGTGGCAGTACAGAAAGCTGAAGGCAGATGGTTATGTAATCCAGGGATCTCATCCTGTGATCTGGTGTCCTGCTGATATGAACCCCACTGGAGATCATGATCGATTGAAAGGAGAGGGTGCAAGAGTGGTTGATTTCACACTGTTAAAATTCAAATCTGATAAATTCGATGCATATTTCACTCCTGCTACTCTGAGGCCAGAGACTACTTTTGGTGTCACAAATATGTTCATACATCCAGATGCTGCATATGTCAGAGCAAAGGTAAATGATGAATACTGGGTTATCTCAGAGACAACAGTATTGAAATTGACTGATCAGCAGTTTGATGTGAGTGTGGATAAGGTTCTCCCGAATAAAGATATAATTGGTACTTATGTGACAAATCCTATTACAGGAGAAGATGTGATTATTTTACCAGGTGCGTTCATAGATCCAATAGGTGCAACAGGAGTTGTTATGTCTGTACCCGGACATGCACCAATGGATTGGGTGGTATTGAAACAATTGCAGGAAGATCCATCCAGCTTATCAGAATATGGGATTTCAGAAGATGAAATTATGAGTATAAAACCTGTTTCACTGATCAAAGTTGATGGATACGGAGATTTTCCAGCAGGAGAGGAGATTGATAAATTATCAGTCACCAAGATGGATGATCCCATGGTAAAAGATGCCACCAAAGTAATTTACAGAAGAGAGCATTCAAGTGGTATTTTAAAGGATATTACTGGTAAATATGAGGGTAAATCTGTTAAAGATGTGAAGGAAGAGATAATTGCTGATTTTACTGTTGCTGATATTGCTGTTAATCTGAAAGAACCTGCTGATGTTGTTATTTGTAGATGTGGAACAAGAAATCATGTGAAGTATCTTGAAAACCAATGGTTTCTGAAATTTGGAGATAAAAAATGGAAAGATAAAGTACATAGATTACTGGAAGAGATGACAGTTATTCCCAAGGAGGCAGAAGCTGCATTTCACAATACTGTTGATTGGTTGGAAAACAAGGCATGTGCAAGAAAATCCGGATTGGGTAC
>JAJRQD010000164.1 GCA_024280435.1 archaeon
AAAATGTTGGAGTTGCATCATCAAGTGCCTGATCAGTTAATTTTTCAACTTCTTCTGCTGTGGGCTCCTCTTTCTTAGTTACCTCTGCTTTAGTTACCTCTGCTTTCTGTGGACTTGCAGTTGGAGCAGGACTGGGAGTTGTAGTTGGAGCAGGACTGGGAGTTGCAGTTGGAGCAGGACTGGGAGTTGCAGTTGGAGCAGGACTGGGAGTTACAGTTGGAGCAGGACTGGGAGTTGCAGTTGGAGCAGGACTGGGAGTTGCAGTTGGAGCTGGCATCTTTTGACTCTCAGTACTTGCAGTTGTTGCCTTCACAGTTCCAACTGGTTGTTGAATGAAATCATCAAAGTTCTCAAATAATATTCTTTTAACTGCAAGATCCACTCCATTAGAATATATGCTTGTTGCAATACCTTTGAATTTTATTCCAAGTATATTATCAGCTTTTCTGAAAATTCTTGTTGCTTTATAAAAATGATTTCTCAACTTACCTCTTAGCTCTGGGTCAAATTTATGGAACAGTACATATAATTTTGGCTTATTCTCCACATTCACAAGTATGTTCAGTATATCAACATAGTATTGATAACTCTCTTCTATTCTTTCCATATCCTGAATATCAACCACAAATATTAACGCAGCTGTCTGGTTAAATACCTCCGGTTTGCTCAAATATGTTTGACGGTAACTTAATTGACCTCCAAGATCCCAGACACTAAAATCATGATCAAGAAAATCATGTGCGTGCCTCTCTATACCTCTTGTTGGTCGTAAATCTTTTATCTCACTGACGTCCATCTCCTCAAGTACCTTGTTATAGATGGTAGTCTTACCAGCCTTGTCTAGACCGGCGAAAATTAATTTTGGTATTGGTTTTGATTCTGCCAATTTTCTATTCTCCAATATATTTCAAAACAATAAATGCCCTAAAGTATTTCACTGATTATAGGAATTAAAACTTTTCTTTGATTATTTGATTATAAGCTAGCTGAAAATCAATTTAACTACTAAGCTATACATCAAGTAAAAATAACTGATCAATTTCAATTACTATATCCTCCAGATGGTATTGCATCTGTCTAATCACATTATCTGCATTCTCCTTGTCAAATGCAAACAAAAATGGTATCAATACCTCCTGTATTGCAGGAATAAAATCCCATAACTCTGGTATTTTTTTAATCACTTTATCCTCGGGAGGTGTGATAACTAGTGATATTACAAAATCTTGATATCTGCCCCTGTTGGCTGGGCTAAATGTGGAAAACTTAATATTCTGACTAGCAAATAACTTATCTGAATATATGAACTGATAATTTTCATAGTTGTAATGTATGTCTACAAGTCTTGATAATATATCCTTGATTGGCTTTATTACTTTACTATCCAATTGTGGTACGCATAATAGCACTTGCTGTCCAAATACATCATCCCAATAATGAATTATGATATGTGAGAAAATCTCTTGATCATCAGATATAGGTTCCAAGTAAATGCTATTCATTTTTAATGATTGATATTTTTATTTGTGACATCATGTATTAATATTGAATTTATTGTAAATTTAACTCCTCTAGAAATCTCTGTTGGGCCTCAATTATATCAGTTGAATTCTTACATTCTGCATATGTATCTAATCTCTCTTGATTGAGTGAAATGAAAGCATGCCCCCATTTAAATGGCTTCAATAGATTTTTTGCCTGTTCTTCCTCACCAAGTATCCATAACGTGGCAGCAAGTGCTTCAACACAGGAGAGCTTGGTTGGTTTACCATAATTTATTGTATTTGCAGCTACTAACAAAGGTAATGCTCTTGGAGTACCTCTGTTGAAATATTTCTGCTCTGAATTTATCTCATTCCAAGAGCCATCTACCACGAGTATACCATGTTTCAAACCAATAGCTCTATCCTCGGGAGAAAGTGCTCTATCAGTATAAGGTGAGAGTACAATACTTCTGTGCTTTACATTTGGATCCATCTTTTTTACCAATTTGAATTTTAAAAGCCTGGAACCCGTACATTTACTGGTATCACATTGATTTAAATGAATGAGATTTACTTTCATATAATTAATAAAAACATAAATTATAAATTAATACTGCGCTACTGAGAAAGTATAAGTTGCAAATATAAAAATAAATGATTCACAGAATGCCTTGACTTTGAGAAATAGTTATTAATCGTAAATCATATCATTACTTTATGTATAATATTGAAGAGATGCTACCCGAAACAGAAGGTTTTCCAACTGGATCCGGTATTAAAATTATTCGAGGTAAAACATTAGCCAAAACTGGCTCCTGGTTAAAAGCTGTACTACTTGTTCAATCAGGTGATAAAAAACAGATCCGCCTTTATGGATGGCAGAAAAATAAAGAAGGTGAATATAAAGTCAGACAGAAATTCAATATATCAAAGGGCTATTCTGTGAGACTAGCTGAGATATTGATTGCATTCAATCAGCTAGATCGGGATGATGAGTAATTGGTGAATAATACCTGGAATTTCAATGATAAATTAGTGATAATTTACTAAAAGATAAAAAATATGTGTCAAATAGATTCAATGTAATTAGCAATACTTTTTAATTTTATTCACTTTGTTTTTTTTGATGAGTTATTATGGTGCTTGAAGAGGTAAAAAAATATATTCATGAAAAATTAATCGATGAGGATACCAGTGCAGTGCTTTTAATAGGGTCATGGGCAACTGGAAATTATTCAGATCCTTTTGATATAGATATAATGTTGATTAAAAAAGCTCAATTAAGCGAGATGTATAGAATGGATGTGCCTACTGATAATTTTCAACTAGATGTATATGTTTACGATCATAATTCTTTGTATAATGATCTGAATGGAGAACAGGATAGCCTAAATCATATAAACAATATCTCATTGGCATTGCTTGGACTATGTACTGCTGAAGTTCTTTATGATCGTGATCAAACAATCAATCAGCTGATTGAATTGGCAAAGAATTGGAATTGGAACTCCTCATCTGAGAATTATCTCAATTTTGAAGTCAATTTATCAGAGATCGAATGGATAAAAAATGCAATGAATGAGGATATAAGGGCACTAGAATTGGCCAAAGAGAGATTTAAATCTGGCAAAGCAATAACTACACGTAAGAAA
>JAJRQD010000165.1 GCA_024280435.1 archaeon
CTGTGACTATATGCAATTATATTCATAGAATTGTATTTCAAATTGTTAGATCACAATATGTGCTTATCATACTAGATTATTGTATTAATTTAAAACAATTCAAATAGAGTAGGATATTTGTTTGATAGTTAAAGAGATAGATCGAATTGTTCAATAATGTCAGTCATATCCCATAATTGCGTATTATTATATTTATTATCTTTCTTGAAACCATTTTTACTGATTACAATATAATTTCTCGTGTAATCATCAAATCCAGGTACTAGTTTACTTGTTTCAATCAGGTGATGTACAATAGCAGGCTCTATTTTTTTGTGATCTCATCAACTGCAATCAGATCTATCTCATTATTTTTGTACCACTATTTGCCAACTCTGGTGTACTTTTCCTGGAATAATTCTAACAGTACGTTCTCAGCAATATATCCGATATAAGTTGATAAATCTTTGTTCATATATTAAATTAATCAAGATACATAGTTTAATATTGAATTATTGTGGAAAGTAGATTGTGAGATATCAATATCTGGATAAATGATCATTTATTCGGATTATAATGATTATCTTTTAGATCCGAATATTATATTTATTTTTTACCAACATGAACCAGATAGAAATCAGAGGGATCAAATCCGAATTTTTTAGCAAGACCTTCTTTCAATGATTTGATTTTCACATTTTTTGGTACCATCAGTTTAATGTTCTCATTTACACCAATTGATGATTTTACAAGGATGCCAACTTTTTCATTCTTTCTCGTTTTTGAGACTTTACTGAGATTTCCCTGCTTTAATAGCATATAATCTCCAAGTACACCATATTTTTTCTTCAAGAATTTCTGTATTTCTCCAAGACTCGTGGATCTGGGTAAACTGATCCTCAATTCCTCTCCACTATCAGATACCTGCAAAACCAGTGAAATACGATTATCTCCAGATTTTGTAATCTCATGCTTCTGTTTAACAGGGATGTACGCAGCAAGTGTTTGTTCCATGACATCAGCACTACTCATATTTCTCTTTGGTATTTTTGAGGAGATTGATCTCCTTGAATGATCCATAGGGATAAACTGGGCTTTCTCTTTCTTATGTGACATCTTGTATACTCCTGTAACATGTGTAACACACATACTTAATAAACATATTTAAAATAAAAATACAATAACGTTGAATATATAGAATAAATTGATATGGAGTTTTGAAATATCAAAATTATTGGTGTCCAATAAAATTATAATGTATCGGCTCAATAGAATAATTTAGTGTATTCAAATTTTTACACTAATTTTTAAAAGTTGGCAAAATAATCCTCTGCACCTTTTATTGCAAGATTAATCTCTTGAATCATATTTCCAAGCCACGGATTTCTACGAGTTGCCAATTCCATGATGATCTTGAATTTATCATCATCAACATCTTTCTTCAGCTGTTTTAGTTTACTAACAGCTTCATCCTTCTCAAGGAATACAAAAGAGGTAACTTTAATTGCAGTTGTCACGATTTCAAGCATTTTCTCTTTGATATTTATAATTGCCTCATTCAGCTTAATTTTCTTACTCTCAGATAATAATTTTTTCAGATATTTATTTGATTGTCCACCATGGACCTTCCCGGAATCTAGATCAACCAGGGTGTATATTCCATCAATAGATTCCTCAATCTCTTTGTATTTATTCTTTGACATCCCAGTGATTCCATATCCAATTTTTGTATCCTCAACTATCCAATCAACAAAATCTGTGGCTAGATGCTGAGCAAATATCAATAGTGAATGTGTAAATATTTTGACTGTTAAGCGATCACCCGTAACTATTATCCTCTCACCTGTTACCACTGAGAATATAATATTATCCAATTTTTTCTTCATATTCTTTTCTAAAAATCTGAATGAAATTTCATCCTCATCTTTAATTTTGTTATCCACAATATCATGTGTATCTTTCAGTGTTTCCATAATTTCGCGGAGTTCTACATCTGGATTTTTCGACAGATATTTTCTGATCTCCCTATCAATAAAAGGAGATAATTTGAATAACGTTTGTTCTAGTGAATTATCCACATTCAATAGACAAACCTCAATATGTTCACTATCCAATCTGGCAACAACAAAATTAGATACTTTGTTGGGATGTTCAATTGGGATAAAAGCAGTGATAAAATCTCTATTACTAGTATCCATTGAGTATCCTCTGACAAGAAATTCTGAAATCGGTGCAAAGTGTTCTTTATTTGCAGTGTTAACAAAATCAAACACACCATTGCTCTTTACAAGATCAAAGTTCAATATCTCACAATCAGCAAATGGTTTAATGAAACCAAGATTATCAAGTGTAGCACTTATCCAATCTTTTGAGAATAATTCCTCCAACAACTCTTCTGCAATATTCTGGGGTAAAGTTGTGGTCATCAACCCATTTAGTTTCTCATTCGCTTTGATATATATTTGTCTCAATATCTCATCTACTAGTTCCCCTGTTGCAGTTGAATTTATCTCAACTACTATAAAAAAATCCTCAACCATAATAAAGCTCACAGTATGGTCATGAAACGATAAACTTTTTAGATCTCTCTGATGAACTTCTTTGGAGAATGCCAACATTGCAGCCATTAAACCGGCAGCCAACATTTCTTTATCTTCCTCAGTACTCTTTGGGATCTCAGCAATACTTATGCCACCTTTACCAACTAGTGATATTTTCTTGATTAATGATGATGACAATTGAATCTAATATATTATTCCTAGACTTACATTTAAACATTTTAAGTATGATAATTCAAAAACGTTGCATACAATTTTTTTTTTAATCGTTTTTCAAATTCAATTGTATTTCTCTTTGATCCACTCAGGTGTATTGTATCCTAGAAATAGAAAAATCAAAGATGTGGTAAGCATAATTCTTAGTAATACCACATAGAATATACTGTTAAACGTGATTATTCCATCTACCATACCTGCAATTGTGAATAAACTTGCAGATATTGCAATAAATCTGAATTTTAGTTTGTACAGTGGATTTGTGCTTTTAATTGAAAAGTATGTATAACTTGGCATAACAAAAAATATTCCTAGAAAACCATAATAGTATAGTAAATATCCGGTAATACCCTCATATACATAATTTTTCTGAATAGCCCCCTCAATTGCAACAGTGGACCAGGTGCCATAGACAAAAATAGAAATCAGGAATATTATTCCTGGAATAACCGTGATTACAAGGAAAAAATATTTTAACCAGCTGATATTTTTGTATAGAGAACTTGTAATATATGCCCAGCATATTATCAAAATCGGTACACTCCAAACAAAAAATATCAATAGAACTGCATCAGTAGGATGTACATCAAATAGATACAGCAAAAATCTTACTCCTGCACTGAGCCATGGGGTAGGTAGTGAAAAAAATAGGATCGCAGTGATCAGTATCAGATGATCTTTCTTATCTCGCCAAAGTTTCAGGGTTCTGATGCCCATACCATAACCAATAGATAGCATTATCCATGTTGAAATTCCATTGACAAGATCAAAACTTGTAATAGCCATGTTAAACAATCTGTTTCTGTGTTTATAAGTCTTATCTGTAAAATACATTCCTCTTTTCTCATATTCAATATTTTATAATCAAAGTTAATATAATCTTCCAAATTAGTGTATTAATAGTAAAAAGGTGAATTAATGGTATTACAAATAATGAACCAAACGCAAAAAAAAGCATATCAATTGATTGTAGCGATTAACTGATTTGACCTCGTGATCAATTGAACTTGATAACTGAATAACAGCAAGAAAAATCAGACTGAAGCCAAGTCCCTTTGCTATTTTTTGAGATAATCAACATTTCTGCTGAATTTACCATACTAGTTGATAATACAAACAGAAAGAGAAAAAAATACCAAAAAGGTATCTTGATTTTTGAAATCAAGGAACTAAGAATTAAATATCCAATAATGCATACAGAGATCCAGATATGAGTTATACTTTCAGTCCCACCCAGATTAATAATTTGAAAAGTATACCCGAATTTTACCCAACTCAAACTGAAAGATATAGCAAAAAGACCAATAAATTGTTTCCTTAAACTATTGTCGGATATAATAAATAATTAAACATATGACATATTAAATATCAGATTGCTTAAATAATCATTTATAGCTACTTGAAATAAAATATATTTAAGTTATTTATTGGATGAAAGCATGATTGATAGATAATATTGTTAATATCACAAGTAAAATGTATTGCACCTCATTGATAATTCTTTTTAATCATGTATCTAATTTTAACTAATGACTGTACAGATGAGTGAATTCAATGTCAGTAATGCATTCAAATCTAATAGGGACACACCAATCAAATGGATAATCTCTCATGCAATGCGACATAAAATATTCATAGTAATGGTGATAGCATTCCAATTAACTGGAACATTATCATCAAGCCTTATTCCAGGTGTTATAGGTGAATTATACGGTTTAATTGTTAATAATGAATTAAATGTACAGATACTGACTGAGAAAAGTATTCTGATACTAATTTATGGCTTAGTTCTAGGAATAATGGTATTATTCAGAAATTTTGCAATTGAATTTATAGGGCAGAGAATAGAAAGGGACACACGAGATGAACTATACGCCTCATTGATGGGGAAAAGTCTTACATTCCATGATAATCAGAAAATCGGAGATCTCATGTCAAGAGCAGCCACAGATGTAAGGCAACTCAATTTCATGATAAATCCGGGTGTAAATCTTGTATTTGCATCTATTGTGTCTGCCATATTCCCATTAATATTTATCGGGATGCTCAACATCAAACTACTACTTGTTCCCATGATATTCATGATCAGCTTTCTTATTGTACTCAAATGGTATAATAATCAGCTGACACCACCTTCAATGGCATCAAGAATGGCAGTATCCAAGATCAATGCCAGATTGAATGAGGTGATAACAGGTATTCATGTGGTCAGAGGTACTGCTCAGGAGAATAAAGAGCGAGATATATTTATCAACAACATCAATGAGTTCAAAGATGCCCAGGTAAAATTAGGCGAGACACAGGCCAAATATTATCCACTTCTTATGCTGGGAATTGCAAATGCACTGGGTATACTTCATGGAGTGTATCTTATCACACAGGGAGAGTTATTGTTTCAAGAATTAATTACATTCATATTATTATTAAATCTGTTGAGGTTCCCTACGTTCATCAATATCTTTGCAATCACCATGATAACTTTGGGTGTTGCAGCTGCCAAGAGAGTGCTTGAATTGATAAATGGAGAGAGTGTATTATCTGATCAAACAGAGGGATATGCAGAGGAGATCAAGGGAGAGATAGAATTCAAAGATGTAACATTTGGATATTCACATGATGTACCTGTACTAAGAAAGATATCATTCAAAGTAAGTCCCGGAGAAACTGTGGCTCTTGTGGGTGTAACAGGATCTGGAAAGACAACTGTTACAAAACTACTTGCCAGGTTATATGACCCTCAGATTGGAAACATCACCATTGATGGTATCGATCTAAATAGCTGGAGTATTCAATCTTTGAGATCTCAGATGGCTCTTGTTGAGCAGGATATATTTCTGTTCAGTAAATCAATATATGATAATATCACACTGGGAATGAATGGAGTGGACAAAGAAAAGGTAATAGAGGCTGCTAAAATGGCATATGCACATGATTTCATTGAGAAGCTGGAAAAGGGATATGACACAGTCATAGGAGAGAGAGGTTCTACACTATCCGGAGGTCAGAAACAGAGGATTGCAATTGCACGTGCAATTATCAGAAATCCAGCCATACTGATACTAGATGATGCAAGTTCAGCCATTGATAGCAAGACTGAGGATGAGATCAACAGTGCAATCAGAAATGTACTACAAAATAGAGTGGCATTTATCATCACACATAGAATTGCACAGATAAGAAAGGCAGATCATATTATTTTATTCGATCAGGGTAATATTATCGGTAAAGGAGATCATAACACACTTCTGAATAATAGTGAGGAGTACAAGATGATATTCTCTGTATTCGATAAGGAGGTAAATTAAATGGGATTTGTACTTGATGGACTTGGAAAATCTGAATATGATAGACAATATGGCGATATGGTATTATTAAAAAGAATACTCAGCTATTTCAGCAAATATAAATTCAGTATGATCTTAATTGCCACTGCAATAACACTCAGCTCCGTAGCAGCTACATTTGTACCCGTACTCATATCAGACCTACTTGACGAATTGAATGGAAACTTCAACAATTCAATTATCAATCAGTTAATTCTATTTGTAATTGGATTTGGAATACTTAATTTTGCAATGAATGCATTCCAGCAGATACTAAGTGCCAAGACAATTCAATCAGCAGTGGTAGACCTGAGACAGGAAGCATTTGATAAATTACTGGATAAGGATATGACATTTTTTGATGAGCAACCCTCTGGAAGACTGGCATCAAGATTAACAAATGATACAAGAGATTATGGGCAGGTAGTATCATTATCTACAAATCTATTGGGGCAGATACTTATTGTTTTCATAATTATATTCATATTGATGGATATATCAGTTAAATTAACGATATTTGTCATTGTATTCGCACCAATAGTTGTTCTAACTGCATTATCATTCAGAAAAATTGCCAGATTAGTATCTGAGAATTCGCAAAGAATACTTGCCAAGGTTAATGCATTAATACAGGAAACAACTTCTGGGATATATGTGACCAAATCATTCAGGGCAGAACAGGCAATATATGATGAATTTACAGAGATGAATGACCTTAGCTACTCTGTCAATATCAAGAGAGCACTTGTCTTCACAACTATATTTCCAGTGCTAAATATATTGATTGGTATTGGGATTGCAGGTATTGTGTATCTTGGAGGCCTAGATATACTGAATGAGAGCTCTGGAATTGCCAATCTTATCTCTGCGATTCCAGGTAAACAATTAACTCCTGGAGAATGGTATCTTTTCCTACAGGGGTTGAATTTCTTCTTCTTTCCACTGGTATCAATAGCATCTTTCTGGAGCCAGTTTCAGGCAGGACTTGCAGCATCTGAGAGAATATTCAGTCTTATAGATAAGGAGAATACTGTGGTCCAGATAGATAATCAGGTACTTGATGATTACAAAGGAGAGATTGAATTCAAAGATGTGGTTTTCGAGTATTCAGATGGAACTAAAGTGCTTGATCGATTCAACCTACATATCAAAGCAGGTGAGAAAATAGCAATTGTTGGACATACAGGAGCAGGAAAATCCACACTGGTAAAATTGATATCTCGTTACTATGAATATCAGGATGGAGAGATGATCATTGATGGAGTGGATATTAGAAAATTAGATCTGGTTGAATACAGAAAGAGATTATCAATTATCAGTCAGGATGTATTTTTGTGGAACAGTTCAATCAGAGATAATCTACTCTATGGTATTGAGGATCAGGAGAATGCAGAGGATAGATTGGTTGAGGTACTGAGAAAGATTGAGGCTATGGATTGGATTGATAGACTAGATGCGGGTCTTGATACCAATGTTGGTGAGAGAGGTTCCAGATTGAGCTTTGGACAAAGACAGTTAATTGCCTTCTCAAGAATACTACTGAGAAATCCAGCCATACTGATCATGGATGAGGCAACCAGCTCTGTTGATCCATTCACAGAGGTCAAGATACAGAGGGCCACTGACCTTATACTTGAGGGAAGAACCTCAATCATCATCGCACACAGATTGTCAACAATAAAAAATGTGGATAGAATAATTGTGATGAGAGATGGTAAGATTATAGAGGAAGGC
>JAJRQD010000166.1 GCA_024280435.1 archaeon
GGACATCAGAGCTATGGTTCTTGGAGGTCATGGAGACAGTATGGTACCATTAACAGGTCACACAAGCATTGGTGGATTACCATTGAAGGAGTTTCTTTCACAGGACAAGATTGATGCAATTGTACAGAGAACAAAGACAGGAGGTGGTGAGATTGTCAAGCTGTTGAAGACTGGATCTGCATACTATGCACCAGGAAAAGCAGTTGCAGAGATGGTCGAGGCAATTCTCAAGGATCAGAAGAGAGTACTCCCAGTAATTGCACATTTCGATGGTCAATACGGTTTTGAGGGTATTTTTGCAGGTGCACCAGTAATTCTTGGTAAGAATGGTGTGGAGAAAATTATTGAGATAGAGCTCAATGATGCGGATAAAGAGGCATACAGAATTTCACTCCAGCATGTAAAAGATGGAATTGAAGCAGCCAAACAATTCATAAAATAATTTACCAGACAAATTAGCGATTTAAATTCAGTTGTTGAAAAAGTATATTATAGTATTAGTCAGATAATATTTATATTGAACATTCAGAATACATTGAGAGTAAATCATCTGAATTCCATTGGATTGTGGAATGAACCAGAAAAACAATCTGTACTCGAGATAATTGATAATATCAACTATATTCAAATAGATGCAATACAGATAATTGCTAGATCACAGGATATTGTTGCACATACAAGAAGTAGCAGTTACAATGAGAGAGAAATCTGGAAAGAGATTGAAAATGGTAATTTATTCGAGGGATGGGCACATGCCAAGTGTATATTACCATTAGAGCATTTCAAATACTATCATTCTGTAAATATAGACAGGAGAGGAGATAAGACATGGTGGCAATCATTTCTTGATAAAGTACCTGATTGGCCCAAACAGATACTTGAGATGGTAGAGAACCATTATCAAGCGGGGATATTTCAATACCAGATAATTTCCCTAGAAACACTGCTTGGAATTCTCCAAATAAACGGATACTTGATTATCTGGAGAGAAGAGGATACTTGCTTGTTAAAAGAGCTAAGGACTTCAAAACAAAATTTGATCTGACTGAGAGAGTTATTGGCGATAAAATAGAGTATGTGCATGCAATGGATAGATTTTGGTTTTTTATCAGGAGTACATTGAATGCAGTGGGAATATCACCTGTACACAGAGTTCTACACTATAAATACAATCACAGGAAATTCAAGATTGATGGTGAAAATATTAATCCCAGAAATATACTCAAGGAATGGATCAAAGATGGCAGGTTGCAACAGATTGATAAATATGTGGGATTAAAAGAGCAGGTTGAAAACCTAGATGATTTGCCATCCAAAGATTCAGATGAATTCAATGTATTCCTGCTCAGCCCGTTTGATAATTCATTGTGGTCACGTGAAGCATTGTTAGAACAATATAATTTTGAATACAAGATGGAGATATACATACCAAGATTAAAGAGAAAATATGGATATTATGTGATGCCAATACTCTATGGCACTGAATTTGTGGGAAGAGTGGATGTGAGATATGATAGAAAGATACGAACAATGAACTTCATCAACTGGTACTGGGAGGAAAAATTCCACAAGAATAAATATTTCATAGAGAAATTGGCAATTACAATAAATAGGTTCATTAGATTTCACAATGCGGATAATATTGAACTTGGCAATGTCAGATTCAAAAATCAGCTCATAACTCTACTGGAATGCAATCTTGGATGATCTATATTCAATCAGTATGTGATTATTCCGGGTCTATTGATTGTGATCAAGCCATGTTTCTCAAGAATTAGAAAACAATAGATGGTATAAACAATCTCCTCATTCAGCTTCTGAGAGTACTGATGTAATGCCATCAATGGATTCTCATCTATCAGCTCCATTATTGCTTGCATGGTTTTTCCCTCTGCTTCCCCGTATAATCCAGTTAAGAATGCTGTATCCATATTGGTATTGTTATTGGTAAAGAATATCTCATGGGATGCGAGTATAGTCTTCATTATCATCTGCTCGAATTTCGTGGGCATTTTATTCTTCTCTTCCAGAATATAACGAAATACCTCCACTATTATTCCAAGTTTACTTGGAGGTATCATCTCAAGAAAGCAGGTCAGAGATACTAACCATTTCTCTATCTGAGAAGTATACATCGTATTGGAGTAATAATACTTCAGAATTACCATTTCCATCTCTGATTTAACAATCTTCTGAGGAGATGTATTTTTCTTATCAAAGGTACCAATCTGTATCTCAGTACCAGTCATCTCATTGAACAGTATTATATTGAGATCATTTTTACTATTGATATGAGTAATATGAATAAATTTCAGATTATCATCATCAACAGGTTTTCCAGGCATGGGGATCACCATCTTCTTTTTGGGAACATATTTTGGCAGTTTGAGAAAATTATATGATCTCACATCTAGATTATGATCAATGTATAGATTATTCACTCCAATCATTCCATTGGCACACATATGTGAATGTGAATACAGTGCCAAGCCATTGAGATCTTTCGGTAGAAATTCCTCCTTCATCTTGGGAGTAAATAGAATCATCTGTGTAGTCTTGCAAACATCACATAGGTAAACAACTTGCTTTTCATGACTACTCATTTTTGAACTTAATGTATTTTGATATTTAAAACTAGTTAATAATAATAATGTTAAATTTCAATTTTAAACAAAGTATAAAGTTATTCTTCGTAATTTATCATTCGTCATATAAAATCTGTTTTGATAAAATTCACAATTAAATTTAAAAACAATCCATACGAGGAAGTATTAAATAATGCTTTGATTATTCAAATATCTATGGGCTTTCCATATAATCATCCACTAGGACTTCCCAAAGGAAGTGTAAGAGCCACAATAACACTGATGCTATCTTTAGACCTCGTTTGGCTATCCATCAATGATAGCCCGCTTGCAGATCAGGTAACTACGATGACAGTAGTGGCCCTGACATTCTATTTCGGAGGAAAAATGAGAAATACCGCACCATTGCCAAGAAATACAGATGCATCACTCAGAGCCTGGGGATTACCAGCCGGATCTATCAGAACCATACTGATACTGATATTCGGCAGTGCATCTGCATACCTCTTTGTCAGAGATGGAAGTATACCCAATTATCTGCAGGAGGTAATCAATATAATATTTGGTTATCTATTCGGTAAGTTCTTCCAGGGAATGAGGAAGAAGATGTTTGGCGATGATAAGGAAAAGACGGGTGTTGGTATTGTAGATCATCTCAAATCAATTCTTGCACTTGGTGTGACATCCACAGCGATTTACTACACTATTTTCCTTGTAAGCAATTCACTCACTGGGTTACTGATACTCACTACCAGTGCATTTCTAGGTTTTTACTTCGGTGCAAGAGATTGATTGTTAGCTGAAATTTATTGATTTAATACACACATCTAATTATATAACATGGGATTTTACTGATTTAGATCAATCCAAATCGAATTTATATCCTGCCTTTACCTGTTTGATCAGCTCAGGAAGTACCTCCTGATAATCATTGACAATACCAAAATCAGAGGAAAGAAATATATTGGCACTGGGATCGTGATTGATTGCAATTATCTTTGCAGATTCTTTCATACCTGCAATATGCTGCACAGCACCTGAAATTGCCACTGCAATATATATTGCAGGTCTAACTGTCTTTCCAGTCTGACCAATCTGGTGTTTGTATTCTACAAATCCTGCATCTACTGCTGCTCTAGAGGCACCTAATTCCACATTCTGGCCATTTGCACGGATTGCAGCAACTAGTTCATTCAGCATATCAAATCCTTCCTTACCAAGTCCGAAACCACCGGCTACAATAATATCTGCCTTGGTCAGATCTAGAGAATCTGATGAGCGTACTGTCTCAATCAGTTCAACTGCAAAATCACCTTCCTGCCATTTAGGCTGGAATTTAATCACCTCTCCAGTTCTTGAGCTATCTTTATCCAGCTTTCGGAATACACCAGGTCTTGCAGTTGCCATCTGTGGATAATTAAATGGACCAATAATTGTGGCCAGTTTGGATTCTCCAAAAGATGGACGGATCATCTTGAATGCCTTTTTGAATCTCTGATTTCTCTTTCTATTGGCATAGTAACCAATATCAAATTCAGTACAGTCTGCACTCAATCCACAATTCATCTTGGCTGCAATTCTTGGTGCAAGATCTCTACCCAGTGTGGATGCGGCGAATAGTGCAATCTCAGGCTTTGCCTCATTGATCACATCTATCAGTGATGTGACAAATGGAAGTGTAAGATATTCCTCTAATCTGTCATCCTCAATGACATAAACAATATCAGCACCATAGTGTATCAATTCCTGTGCATGCTTATCAACTTCTTTTCCAATCAATACTGCAATTATCTTCTGAGAATCCTCATCTAATTTTGATTTCTGTCTATTTGCCTCTCCAATGAGTTCAAATGCAGCTTCTGATATTTTATCACCATCAAGTGGTGCCCAGACCATAATTCCCCTTGCACCATCTCTAAGATCCACAAATGGGATTTTACTGTCTTTCTCGGGATATGACATTAATTATTCTCCTCCTTAGTATTGACAGCAGTCAACATATCAGATACCAGTTTAGCAGTATCTCCCTCGTTGAACAACTGTACAGGTCCTCTATCAATCACCACATTCTTAACTCTTGATACCACAGTGGGGCTTCCTGCAAGGCCTGCATATTTCTCGGGCAAGCCAATCTGATCGATATTATATATAATGACCTCTTTATCCACTGCACTCATAGATGCAGTCAATGAAGGTCCTCTTGGTACATTGGCAGTCTCAGTGACAGATAACGTGGTTGGGTAGGGTACTTTCAATCGCTGATAACCACCCTCAATGATCCTACGAACTTCTAAATGCTTATCATCCAGTACTTTCACAGATTCAACATATGTTACCTGGCTCATCTTCAATCTAGATGCAATCTGTGCGGGTACCTGTGCAGTATCACCATCTACTGTCTGCAATCCACCATACAATACATCCAATGTTTCATTATTCTCTTTTAATATGAATTTAATAAGTGTAGCAAGAGCTTCTGCTGTTGCCCAGGTATCAGAGCCTGCGAGTTTCCTGTCAGATAACAGATATGCTCTATCTGCACCTTTTCTTAATGCTTCATTAAGTGATTTCTGGGCATTTGGAGGACCCATGGAGACAACTGTAATCTGGCCCCCAACTCTATCTCGTAATGACAAAGCCTCCTCAAGTGCATGAGTACAGTGTGGGTTCATCATAGATTTTCCAGATCGATCCATCAAACCATCAGCACCCGTTTTCATGGCTTTGGGAACCTGTTTAATTGTCACAAATATATTCAAATCAAGTTTTGGATAATTTTCAGACATCTTCAAATCAAGAAAAAAGTAAACAGTATATATTTTAATACTTAGAACAATTTATTTTTGATTAATATATATTACTAATAGAATAAATTTCTGCTGATTAATTATAATGATTTGTGGATTAATTTGTCAGAGAATTGGCAATTTAGCAGGAATTTATCAATAAATATAGTTTGTTCAAATCAACATATGTTTCAATCCTAAGTACAAGAATTTAGTCAATGTGACTGCTAGAAAACAAGGTTCATTTATTAAAGAATTACTTGGTTTCAATCCTAAGTATAGGAATCTAGTCTATGTGGCATAAACATTCTTGTTAATTCAAAATCATAATTAGATATCAAAAAAAATCATTCAGATTGCCAGATTTAGTTATTTCAGAGTATTTATCTCCTGTTACCTTATCATACATCAGTGGTTCTACGGGATTTGAATCATTTAGACCTCCGATCAGTCTCATCTCTCCATTGTACTCAAGTAATGTACTGCTCTCCTCTCTTGTACAAACTATCCATCTCCAGGATGATTTGTCAATTTTACTTCGCTCATAGTATGATTTGAGTGACTTCATTATCTTGCATACATGTCCGGGTGAATTACATTCTCCGCTAAGATGTGCAAGGAATATACCCTTGGTTCGCTCAGAGATCACTGAATTCAGTATTCCCACTGTCTGTCTGTTGTTCATATGAGTGGCTCTAATTCTTCTTTTGAGAAATACAGGTCTTCTTGAGTTATCAAGCAGTATTCGGTCATGATTTGCCTCTATGATTATAAAATCAGAGTGTCTCATCATTTTTCGGAATTCAGGAACCACATTCTGATTATCAGTGGTGTATGATACTCTGATATCATCAGATATGAAGTGGATTGAGTAGCCTGCTGCTCCATCTATATCATGTATTGCCTTGAAGCAATCTATAATAATCTCATCTAGTTCCAATCTCTCACCAATATTTATCTCTATGGCATTATTTGCCACCTTAACAAATCTTGGATCTAATCTTCTCAGTTTTCTAATCTCCGCAATTGTATCTTTTGTTGCGATGATCTCAAATTCGATGAAATCACTGAGTACTGCAAGACCGGATACATGGTCTGTATGTGCATGGGTTATCAGTATATACCTCACAGTAGATATCTCAATATTAATATTGTTTATCATCTTGATGATTCTTTTTCTTGAGATACCTGCATCGATTAGCAGGGTGAGTTCATCATTGTAAATTAGAAATGAATTTCCATTACTACCGGATGCCAATGCCTGTAGAAGCATATATTTTCATTTGATTCATTGTTTTTATCTATTTGTAAATTGGTTCAATTTCAAGTATTCAAATAGTTTATCCTCTGGAGTAGGTCACACCATAGGTACCACGTGGATTGCTCCACTCTATACTACCCTGATCACACATTATATCACATGCACCACATTCCACACAATCCTCGTATTGAAATGTCATCTTATCATCATAGAATTTGAAACATTCTGTGGGACATCCTGCAATACACAGCTGATGTGGACATTTTGCACAGATATCCTCTTTGATGGTGATATGTGCTCTCTCATGAGCATCTGTTTTCCAACTGGTTACTCCTATCTTATTTTTTATATCTATTTTTATCTTTTTACCCATAATATTCACCTCATAGATGTCTGAACCTCAATCCATCTTTGATGAGGCTGAACAGGCCCACACCGGATTTCTTGAATGATTTCAGAATTACTTTGATCAGATGTTGTTTCTCAGCTCCCGTCTCGGTGAAGAATGCTTTCATACCACCATTAAGAGCATCTGGATATGTTTTGAATAATCTTTTGTTCTTGGTTACCAGCTTTACTTTGGAGAAATTCTTGAAATCTTTCAGAATATATGAATTCTTAAGTTTTTTCTCATACTGTTTCAACTGTGAGCTGGAGTAGTTTGATGATCTCTTTGCCTCAATATAGGTATCTGCTGCCAGAATACCGGATTTTATGGCATAATTCATACCCTGTACTAGTAATCCATTGGAGAACACAAATCCTGCTGCATCTCCAACCACCATCCAACCATCTCCATAGAAATTGGGGAAGCCCTTGATACCCATCTCAGGAATGAGTTTGGAGCCATATTCTATCAGTTCAGCACCTTTGATCATCTTTCTGATATATGGATGAGATTTGAAGTATTCAATTGCTTCATATGCCTTATCACCGGTGTTCAGACTATCAAGATGCACAATGGTACCGATAGACAGTGTATTCTTGTTTGTATAGAAGAAACCACCTGCAAGTACATCTCCAGGAATATTACCAATGATAAATTCTCCAGCCATTCCCTCGTTTCCATCAAGTCTGAATCTTTCCTCAAGTAGAGATTGTTCGAGATGATACACCTCTTTGTATCCACCCATGATCTCTTTTCTAAGATACTGTTTCTTACTGGGATCCCTGAATAATTTATTCTCAAGCATCAGCCTTGCATTGACACCCTCTGCCAGTATGACCACGTTGGCACGCAGTTCCTCATCTCCCTGTTTTACTCCGACTACATTTCCATTCTCAATAATCAGTGAGTCTATGGTTATGCCATCAAGTACTGTGGCACCAGCCTCTGCTGCTTTTTCAGATAGCCATTCATCAAATCCAGCTCTCAGTACAGAAACACCTGCATATGGCTTGTTATTCCAGCCATGGAAATGCAGATCCATTATGGTTGCATCCTCTTCAGATAGAAAACCAACTTTTTTATTTGTTATTATACGTTCAAATGGTGCTTCTTCCTGCCAATCAGGTATTATCTCTGCAAGATCATTACCCCACAGAACGCCTCCGGATATATTTTTTGATCCAATAGGCATACCTCGGTCTATAAGCACCACATTCACATTATTCTGTGCCAATCTAATTGCAGTGGCAGAACCTGCAGGACCTGCACCCACAATAATGACTTCGGGATTTTTTTTAGACATCTTCAAATTTAAAAAAAAGTAGACAATATATATTTTAATGCTTAGAAGACTAGCTTTTTTATCAATTATAGTGAACTTTGCATTGAATTACGTATAGAATTGTTCAGATATTTATTTTTTGGATATAACTTAGTTGAATTTAGTTAATTTTATTATGATTATTCTGATTATTGTACTTCTTTATTTCTGAGAATTAAAGTTGCAGATACCAGTAATCCAACAATTATTGAGACTATTGTCAGCAGAAAAGAGAGAAGGCTTGGAATGATCACATCCTCCAATGGCTCTATATGGTAGAATATATACGGTAGAAATGCATCCAGTATCCATTCAAAAGAATAGTACACCTTTGCGGTTGGATCTGCGGTCAATACGTTTCCAGAGATTGTTGACATGGTGAACAGTATCAGTAAAGAGCCTAGTATTGCATATAGACTCTTGTTGAACATAGATGAGAATAGCAGTGTCAATGCAATTATCACACCTTGAAGTAACAGTAGAAATACAATTGCACCAACCACCTCGTCCATAGTGCTCAGATATGCATTACTCTCTGCATCCAATGCAATCAGATAGTAGAAATAGGTGATGAATACTGCGGGTAGATCCAGTAATACCATCACCATCATCATTCCAGAGAACTTGCCAAATACTATCTCAGAATCGTATATGGGCTTGGAACGTATCAGTGGAAATGTCTTCATTTCTATCTCACCTGCAATCTGATCTGCAGTCAGCACTACCAGCAATATCTGTCCTATCAGAGATATGTAGAATATCTTGAAGTACAGTAGAGTGGTGGTCTGTGCATAGAATAATGCGATGCCAGTACCTCTGAATACAACATTTCCAAATCCGGCAATTAGGTTCATGAGAACAGGTATTGCCATGAAATACAGTGCTGCAAGATAGAATTTTTTCTCTCGGATTGTGGAGGAGTACAATTCCTTGGCAACAATAGGAATATTCCGACCATAATTTGGCAGTTTAATCCGGCTAATAATGGGTTTTATTCGATCAATCATAGCCAACACCTCTTTGATTATTAGATACGTATCTCAGAAATACATTCTCCAGTGCATCTCTCACAGGTTTGAAAGAGCGCAGTTCATAATTATTCTCGGCACATATCTTTGGTATATCATTCCATATCTGACGAATACGCTTGCCAACATCTATTATTATAGTCTGGTTCTCAAGTTCTATATCATATCCCTCGCCTTTGAGTATATCATATAGTTCCTGTGGATGGCTGGTCTCAATCTCATACTCATTATCAAATATATTAGCAGTAAGATCTCTCATATTACCTGCCACCAATACCTGTCCCTCGGATAATATTGCTATATGATTGGTCATTCTCTGTATTTCTGGCAGTATATGTGAGGATACAATAACAGTCTGCGATTTATCTCTTGATAGTTTCTGTATCAGATCCATGACGTATACTCTACCCTCTGGATCAAGTGATGCAGTTGGCTCATCAAGTATCAGTACTTCTGGATCTCCTAGTAATGAATTTGCGAATGCAAGTCTCTGTATCTCACCACCCGATAGTTTACCAACTGTGGCACCCTCAAATTTCTCCAGACCGACTTTTGCCAACGCCTCACGAGAGTTGATCACTGCATCTTTTTTGGACATTCCCTTCAATCTAGCCATGTATTTCATGAAATTGAGCACTTTGGCATCAACAGGTGCAGATGGGTTCTGTGGTAGATATCCAACCTCGTTGAACATCTTGACCCTGTCTTTCCATGGATCAAATCCCAGTACTCTGATATTGCCAGATGATGTACGCATTCTACCAGTGATTAATTTGAGACATGTGCTTTTGCCAGCACCATTAGGCCCTAGTAATCCAAAAAGACTACCTCTTGGTACTTCTAGTGTTACATCCAGTAGTATTGTCTTGCCACCGATTGTTTTGTAAAGATGATCAATCTGAATTACACTATCCATTGTATTTCCTCCTTAAAATGGGGATCAATAGTATAAACGGTACAAATCCCATATTGAGTGTGATAAAACCCTCTGTTTGCAAAACATCCGGGCTTAATAGTTCATGTATTCGATTAAGCATGAACAGAGCACTGACTGCAAGCCATGTATGATATGCAGTGCTATCATCATAGCCCACCTCTACAAATCCAGAATTTGTCTTCTGTAATTCAAGAATGTAAATTATCAACTCATTCATGTACTCAATTGTTTCTATCTGATTGAGTTCATAGAGTGCACGGATACCATAATATGATTGTAGAAGCGAGGTTGGACCTTCCTGTACATCTGAGAATGCACCATTATTCTGTATGAATGCACGGATATACTTGGTTGCAAGATCAAGATCAGTTGGAGATTGTCCCAGTATTGTCAACAGGTGTATACTCTTGACAGCAGTTTGAAAATTTGAATATGAGCCATTTGAGAACTGATACTGTTTGAGGTGATAAACTAACCAATCCGAATCAATTGTTGGTATAAAGCCCAGTTTGAATGCGGATATGATATATTCAGCATAATAATCAATCAATGCAAGTGTCAGATTGTATGGGACTGTTTTTGTGATATTATTGACCACAATAGTGGTGTAAAGATTACTGAATGCAGTCTTGTTTATATAATCATATATCTTCCAATTTCGCACCTGTGATACATTGACATCAAGATATGTCAATCCTCTGACTGCGGATATAGTGTTCTCCCAGGTTACATTCTCATTGGGATAGGCTGAGAATCCGCCACTATCATTCTGACTCTCCTGATAGAATAGCAGAATATCCAATGAATTATTAATTTTATAGTCTATAAGGGATGCAATCTCAAGTACATCAGTGGTTGATGTGATATTTACCTCTCCAGATACAGAACCTGCATAACCATCATCAGATAATCTCAGACGATCTATGAAATTCTCTATGCTTTTCTGTCGCGTTCGTGCATCAACCGGAGTTGTGAATACTAGAAGCACAATCATGCTAAATACTATATATTTTCTCATTTATCTAAATGCAACAATCTGAACTTGTTTATAATTACTTGTGAATTGATGAATGTCATATATTTTCTAAAAAATATTTTTTGTACATTAAACCATGTGATTATGATTCAAAAATCACATCCTTAATTGTTATTGAGTAGTTATTTCAAATATGAAGATTAACAAACTCTACAAATAAAATAGTAATTTATTCTTGAGCTTTCACAATGTTAAATTAAGTCCAAATATTAACTTACATCAATTTTGCTTTCAATCTTTTGTCAAGCTCATCCATGAATTCCTGTGAGGTTAACCATGTATCTCTTGGTGGATTGAGGTCTCCCTGCACAGATCTTGCAAGATCCTTGGTGTACTTTCCATCCTCAACTGCCTCCACACAGACCTGTTCCAGTGTCTCTGCAAATTTAATCAATGCATCATTTCCATCTAACTTACCCCTGTGCTTCAAACCAATTGTCCATGCGAAAATACTGGCAACTGGATTTGTGGAGGTCTCATTTCCTTTCTGATGTTCTCTGAAATGTCTTGTGACAGTACCATGTGCAGCCTCAGCCTCCAGTGTCTTTCCATCAGGACATACCAGCATTGAGGTCATCATTCCTAGTGAACCAAATCCCTGTGCAACTGTATCTGACTGTACATCACCATCATAGTTCTTACAGGCCCATACGATTGCCCCATCCCATTTCAGTACCTGTGCTACCATATCATCAATTAATCGGTGCTCATATGTAAGTCCTGCAGCATCGAATTTATCTTTGTATTCCTCATCAAATACTTCTTGGAATAGATCTCTGAACCTACCATCATATGCCTTGAGAATTGTATTCTTGGTGCTCAGATACAGAGGATAACCTTTGTTCAGTGCCACATCCATAGATGCTCTTGCAAAATCTCTGATAGAGTCATCATGATTGAACATTGCCATGGCAACTCCACCATTCTCGGGATAGGTATTTACCTCCCATTCCTGTGTCTCACCATCATCGCCCTCAAATACCATTTTCAATTTCCCAGCTCCTTTGATGACTACATCAGTCGCTTTGTACTGATCTGCATGTGCATGTCTTCCAACCACAATTGGTTTGGTCCAAGCAGGTACCAGTTTGGGTATGTTTTTACATACGATTGGTTCTCTGA
>JAJRQD010000167.1 GCA_024280435.1 archaeon
CATACTTTTTCTTTCTCCAATTTGATCTATATTATCCAGGCTTCTATCTTGCTTTATTTTCAAATCTGATGATGTCTATTCTGTTCATCAGCATGTATGCAAGAAGAGGAGATATGAGGGGGCAGAGTATGGGTATCGCAGTAAGTAAATTTATCGGTACTCTTGTACCAACAATTGAGATGTATGTATTTCATCATGGAATAATATTCACTGATATCATCTATCTGGTATCTATACTGTGCAATATCATTGATTTATTCTACATCCTGCTTATATATTTTAAAATAGATCTGCACAGGTATGTTAAATTAAATATTACTAGTTTACAATAATAATTATAGCTGAGATAATTTAATACGATTTTATCCCTTGATATTTCCTATTGGTAGTAGTTTCACAACTGGTTTGGATAATCCTGCTTCCAATGCAGAACTTACCACTGCATCAAGATCTTTGTAGGCAATTCCAGCCTCCTCTGATAGGCCTTTGAAAGATGCTCCTTTGACATATATACCTCTTTTTCTCATATCATCCTGCAATTTCTTACCATCTACCATTTTCTTGGCTTTGGTCCTTGACATAGTTCTTCCAGAACCATGTGCAGATGATCCAAATGCTTCATGCATTGAACTCTCAGTTCCTGCAAGCATAAAACTACCCGTCTCCATAGATCCTCCTATAATCACAGGTTGGCCTGTTTTCTGATATTTGGGTGCAAGATCTGGATGATTTGGTGCAAATGCACGTGTTGCTCCTTTTCTGTGTACTAATACTCTCTGTTTTATACTATCCACAGTATGTTCCTCGAATTTGGCAATATTATGACAGACATCATAGGTTAGATGCATACCGAGATCATCTGCATCTCTTTTGAATACACGTGAGAATACTTCTCTTGCATTATGTGTGATCATTGCTCTGTTAGCAAATGCAAAATTGGCAGCTGCTGCCATTGCACCAAAATAATTCTTACCCTCTTTTGAATTGATTGGAGCAGCAGCAAGTTCTTTGTCTTTTATCTTTATACCATGTTTTGGCATAGTATCTAGAAATGTATTCAGATATTCAGAAGCCACTTGATGACCAAAACCACGACTACCACAGTGGATCATCATAACTACCTGGTTCTCTTTATTCACTCCAAATACATTGGCTATCTCCCGTTCGTATATATTCTCTGCTTTTGCCACCTGTAATTCAAGAAAATGATTTCCAGAACCAAGAGTACCAAGTTAGTTCTTACCTCTACCTCTGGCTTTTTGTGAGATAAGATCAGGTCTGGCACCTTCTATCACACCCTGCTCTTCCATGAATGATTTATCCTCATCCCAACCATATCCCTGTTCAATTATCCAATCAACACCTGTGGACATAATTCCATCCAACTGTTTATTGTCAAGCGACAAAGTACCCTTTCTTCCAACTCCTGTCGGTACTGCTTTGAATAATTCCTCAATTAATTCTTTCATTTTTGGCTGTACTTCATCTATTGTCAAATTTGTCTGAACTAATCTCATACCGCAGTTGATATCAAAGCCAATTCCACCGGGAGAGATCACTCCCTCTGTGATGTCCATAGCTGCAACTCCACCGATTGGAAATCCATATCCCCAGTGACCATCTGGCATTACACTTACCTTGTTCACAAGCCCTGGTAATGTTGCTACATTCATTCCCTGATTGATCACACCATTATCCAGGTTTTCAAATAATTCATCATTTGAGTAAATATGAACAGGTACATTCATATCACCCTGTTTTGGTATCTCCCAGATATTATCACTGATCTTCACAGTCTTATTTTTAAGATCATCATTTGGTCTTGACATATATTTCTCTAAGATAATCATTGAATTTCATATTGATAAAAGATTTGATTATAGTCATTGGTAAAACTGTATTTTAGAATATTCTGTATTTACATTATGAAATACTATGATATAGATATGTACTTAATATTTATTTGAAAATTTCATTTATATTTTTTTTATGCTTAAAAACTATTAGTAAATCCTGACTAGCAATCTTTTGCCATCAAGGTTTTTCTGTCGTTTGCTTTAGCACGGTCTGCTGCTGCATCAATTAATTTGGCCATCTGTTTATCAAGGGCTTCGAGAGTATCTCCGCCAGTGTTTAGGCCTTTTTCTTTGATGTATGCGCGAATTTTGGATTGAACGATATAGTCTACCATTTTGATGTTTTCACCTTTTTTATGTTATTTCCTACTTAGAGTGTCTCTAAGAGGTCTTAACAAATCTATGTTAACATTGCTCCTAAATAAACATTTCGGAATAATTTGATAAATTCTTAATTTGTGGGTGTTGTGGATAAACTTTTAGGGAAATTATTATTATTGCTTATACTCCTTGAATATGCTATCCTCAGACGATTTTTCACAAAATGGAATGTACAATATATGGAGGTTCATTTTTGTTTTAAAACCATTTATTCTGCCCTATATTCATCAAATTCTACGATTTAAAGGATAATTCGCTTTAGGTTTATTCCCTCTCCATTTTTTGAAGAATCTATTTCTATTTAGCGCTCTTAGCGATGCTGGATGGATTTTAGATGAAGTAGAATGCAGAATAAAGAGCTCACTACGCAAAATTGTATAATTCGCGTTTTTAAAATTTATATTAAATACAGATAGATTGTAGATTGAGAAAATTGTAAAAATTACTATTACAATACTCACAGTCTGTGTATTCATGGATTTATATTTTAATTATTGCAAAATTGATCGTTGGTAATTGTGGATTGATAATTCAAATAAATACAATATATTGCAATAATAGCTGATAACTAGGCTAATTACAGAATTTCATTCTCTATCCACTTCTAATTATAAGTAATTATATTATTTCAGGCAAAGTGAATTAATATCTGTTAGAATTGTATTTTGAATATTACTGATCAGTTAACTATTATTACACAAAATATAATACATATTAATAATAATTTATTATTTTACTATCTGAGTTTTTATTAGTAAAACAAAAGAGATGTTATGTCCAATCCTTTTCAGGAAAATACTCCATTCAGTCAGGAAAAATTGGAGGCAATTACTAAAAATAGGGTAAGAATGTCTGTATGTCTAATTATGATCATGGAGCATCGGATAGTTCCTTTAGATTCATTGGCAAAATATACTGGATTTACATTTTCAGAGATAAATAAAAGCTGTAGGGAACTTGTAAGATTACAATTGGTAGATGTCAAACCTACAGAGGCATTACCTGTTTTTGAGATTATAGATGTGGATGAGGCAAGAGACTTCATCAAATTACTTGAAGACAATCTCTATTTGTAGAAATAATGAAAAATATCACTTTGGAAACAATTTTGCAACAAAGATACAATGATATTATATTTATAATCAATATAATTGAACTATGAACATTTTACATAACTGGAAAAATATAAGATTGATATTTGCTATTCTAAGTGCAATATCTTTGACTATTTCCTTCACTGTATCTGGATTTGGAGTACTGAAGGCATATACAATCCAGACAAATCTTATAGTGATGGTATGGCTATTCCTATCATATTACTATAATGATCTAGAATTAAAGAATGATAAAATGGATAGAATCAAAGGTCCATTCAGAACTGCTATCACAATGTATATCACAATCACACTCGTGATTTTTGTATTGTTACTTGAGAGAATATATAATCCAACAGGCATTCTGATTTTCACAAATGTGGTGAATCATTACATAATTCCACTATTTTTCATATTGGACTGGTATCTACATGGTAGAGTTTATCTAGATCTGAAGTATGCATTTTACTGGTTAGTTTATCCTGTATTTTATTTATTTTCAGTATTAATCAATGGTGCAATCACTAAATCATACATCTATCCATTTCTCAATCTGAACAAGCAGACAATATCTGAATTTATCTCATGGATAGTGATTCTCCTCTCTGTATTCATTATATTTGGGTTAATTTTTGTTTTAATCAGTAGAAAATCAAAAAATCGAGGATATTAATATAATTTCTTTTTCTTCTTGGAATTTGCTTTTTTCTTTTTCTCCTCCAGTTTCAGTTTTTTCTGCTCTATTTGATTTATTTTCCAATTCCAGACTGAATTAATAATATTTAATATAGCCTCCTCATCATTCTCTATATCTATTATCTTTACATTATTATGCTGGGCTTGTTCTATCAGATATTCCTGTATTTTTCTCATATTAATAATATATTTCAAGTATGCCTCTGATCTGCTATCACCTTTGGCTTCTCTGATAGTTAATCTTGATCTATGTGTCTCTTCATCTGATAATGTCAGCATAAGAAAGAATACTGCTTTGTTCTCAATTATTTTCTTCTTCAGTATTCCAGGAACTAGATGCACACCTTCGATAATCAGTATCTCATCATCCCTGATTGCCTGTTCAATTGCAGATTCTATGCCCACTGCCACCTGTCTTGATTGTGCTTCAAATCCAAGTACTGCTCTGGATTTGGCTGGTAGAAAAGATGTATCAAGTGCTCTGTGTGCACGATATGATGATTCATGAAGGGTTGGCATGAGATTTTTTGACAGGGTAACTCTCAATACCTCTCTGATGAGGTCTGAACCCAGTATTGATTTGATACCAAAATTAGAGCCTAGTTGCTGAGCAATAGTTGATTTACCAATTCCCGTTACCCCACCCAGTAATATCACCATAGGTCTGAACTGTTTATATTTTTTCAACAAAAAGGGGATCCTCTTGGCATATTTTGCATCTTTTTTTTCATACCATTTCTGGGTCAATAGCATTATTTCATCTGTGGTCAGTTCTTCTTTGTCCAGATCATCAACAAGTAGAGAGATCGAATATGCATCCCTGTATGCTCTTTCAGGAGGCATCCCAATTGATATCAATGTATTTGCCATATATCCAGTTGAATAAGGAATTCTACCAGATCCTGTATGGACATATGTCATATATTATTTCAATAGCAATTTTATAAATATTACTTTCGGTACTCTACTGATTAATTGTCAATTTGGATTTTGATATAAAAGCCATGATACATGTTTTAACAACTAGAAAAATTAATTTGATACATAATAATAAATCTATAATCAATTCCGTTAAACTATTTAAGGAGAAAAGCTTTAGAATATTTGTGAGTAATCATAATAATCATTCTATAGAGATTATATCTAATAATAACTATAGTTATAAATTCTCCAAAGGGTTACTTGCACATTCATTGAAATCAAAAGGTGTACAGCTAGATCTGGCATATCAGATAATTCAGAAAGTATATAATTCACTTGTTGAAAAGAAACTAGAAAAGATCTCTGAAACAGATCTGAGAAATCATATCAAAAGAACTGCATTTGAAATTACTGGAGAATCAATTGATGAATTATTTGATCTTGTGGAAACTTGGCATGATACCTCACTCCCACTGATTATATTGTTATCCGGTGCCAGAGGATTGGATAAGGCTGAGATTGGTAGTAGATTGGCATCTAGATTTGCAATACCTAAGATTATCTCAACACCAACCGTGGTTCAGATACTCAAAAAAATGATCACAAGTGATCTTGCACCCGAATTGCATGAGAAATCATATGTTGCCTATAAGAAGTTAAGACCGATTTATTCCATCTCTCAGGATGAAGTACTGATTGGATACGAGGAACATTCTAAATATCCCGCTGAGGCTGTGGAAGCCCTTGTAAAACGTGGTATCAATGAATCACAATCTATGATCATTCGAGGTGAGCACCTTCTTCCACGCTTTCTCTCTGATAAACTGATCAACCATCCATCAATACTGTACATCACTCTTTATTTACCAGATGAGGAAAAACACAGGGAGAGATATCTGCAAAAATATGAGGATGATGAACTGATTTATCGTGAGAAACATTTTCCAGCAGTGAGAAAAATACATAATTATTTGATCGATCAGGCAAATGCAAGAGAATTAACCACAGTAGAGGTCACAGATATTAACTGTGCAATTGATGATATTGAGGAGATTATTCTATGTAGATTGAGAAAAATGATCAGAGATGGAAAAATAAACTATGAATTTCACTCATATGATCAAGCAATAATTAATTCATAAAATTAATGCATATTTCAAAAAATAAAAACTACCTTGTCATTTACTATTTAATAACACAAAGCAAATTAATATTATTAATATTAAAAGAAAATATGAGCAATGATGAGATTGAAAATGTAGTACAACAGAATTGTCATCTCATACAGGAATATCTGATAGAAGTTGCATCTAAGCAATTCAGAGCACCAGTATATAATCTTCAATTAACTGCAACTCAGACTAAACAAAGGTTTGGTGCTTCCGGTCAGTTATTAATATCTGATATATATTATGATACCGAATATGGAGAGAATAGTACTAATATTGCTTTCAAATATTTCAATGAAGAGGCAGGTGCTCTTGTAGAGTTGAAAAACTCGATTGAATTGGATTTCAGATTCAAATCTCATCCGCATTTTGCTACTCCAAAGTTAATTTTTGCCAGTACAAAGGATCCTGTTTTGCTGATCTATGAGGGGATCAATGCAATTAACTATGATGAGATTGAGGTGACTAACAAAGCGTCTCATGCAGGTGAATTATTAGCAGCCATTCATAGAGGTAATCCAAAACCCGTGAACAAAGATATATACAAAGGACTTGCAAGAATGATTGGTAAATATATCGAGGCAACTGGACTTGAGAAAAAAATATCAGATGGTCTGGGGAGGAGTTTCAATAAAATGGAGAATGCAATGTCTGGTTGCGACCCATTCTCAGATTTCCATCAATCAAATGTGATGCTAAGTACACAAGATGATCTGATAAATAAAGTATATATTATAGATCCTGAATTTATGCAGAAGGGGAGATTTGATCGATTGGAAGATGTTGGTACTTTCTTTGCATTTCAATTACTTAATGAATACAAGGAGACAAAGAGTATAAAAAATGGACTTAGAGAAGTCAATGAATTTTTAAAGGCATATCAGAGGTTGAATCTCATACAACAGGGTTTGACCTGGAAACAGATGTATCCAAATGGCTGTCCACTATCATTTTTTGTGGCACAATGGGCAATTATGGATTCATTGGATAAATCAATGAGATTACAAAAGGTAATCACAGATCCAGAATTATTGTTACAGATAAAATTTGCAGATTATATCCTGTTCACAGATCCTTTTAAATTCCCAGAATAATATTGGATAGGATTTGATTTACCAATAAGATTAACAAGTATCAAAAATATCTGTAATAAAACTAGTTGATCAAGAAGTCTTTATAAAATAGAATGAATTAATAATATTGTTTATGAGTGCAGATATACAGATATCTTTAGAAGCACTTGCAACTATGATCAAATTTGATCTAGGAGTCAAGGGAAAAGAGACCGCAGGTTTACTTATTGGTCATGAGCAGAATGGAATTTTACATATTGATGAGGTAAGAATTGGAGATCAGACTGCAAATGCAGTACATGTTGAGATTTCAACAGAAGAACTGGTAATGGCTGCAATTGAGATCAGTGAGAGATCTGATGGGAAGTCAATTGTTGGTTGGATACACACTCATCCTGGATTGAGTGCATTTCTCTCACCCACTGATATAGGTACACAGCTGATTTATCAGGCACAGATGCCAAATGCAGTTGCTATTGTGGTGGATGCAGTGAAATACTCACACACTCTGAATTTAAAAGATCTAGATATGGGTGTATTCAGAGTGGTTGATAACAAAGCAGTTAGACTGAATTATGCAATCAAAGATAGCACTGAATTTGGATTGAAGGCATTCATCTCCTCTGATAGTATAATACCCAAAACAAGAGAGGTAATAAAAGAGGTTATCACAGAAGCATATGCACCCGTATTGAATAAGAATAAATTAATTATAATGAAGGCAAATCTGGAAAAACTAAGAGGTAATATGGCATCTGAGGATATCTCAGCAATAAATGCATGGTTAGAGGTACTTGAAGCAATGCAGAGTGGAGATGTACAGGAAGTACCACTTGATGTGGTAAATCTGAATGAGAACCTGATGGGATCCATAGATAGATTGGATGAGAATTTAATGGAACTGGAATTTGAGCTTGAGGATAAATCAGCAAGAACAGGTATGTTTGTGATTATTTTTGGACTGATACTTGAAGCGATGATGTTCTATTTCTTTCTTAATTATTAATTCGTCAAATTCTCGGTTAAATTATTATTTCATTAAATTATAAAGCTCTTTGATCGCCTCCATCACCTCACCTTTCTTGAATGGTTTGATAACGAAATTCAATGCACCTGCTCTGATTGCACGTGTTATCATTGGTTCATGTCCAACAGCAGTTATCACCACAATCAATGCTTTTGGATTGTATTCTATTATATTTTTGATTGCTTCTATACCTCCTCCATTTGGCATGACTATATCCATTGTGACGATATCAGGATTGTATTTTTTATAATTCTCAAATGCAGATTTACCGGTGTCTGCTTCTGCAATCACAGTATACTCATCACTCTCAATCTCATCTCTTAGTGTATTTCTCATGAAATTCGAGTCATCAACGATTAAAACAGTCTGTTTAGCCACGTTATTATTGTAGAACTGTATTGTTAATAAAGTTGTTACAGAATAATTGGATTTATTTTAGTATTTTACTATCTAGCCTGTTTGGCCCATTCTATCCAATCAGTTACCTCCTCAAGATCCGGTACTGCACCCGATCTCAGTATACTCTTACCAGTACTTGATTTTACAAATGGGTCTATCTCTTCTAGTAATTTATCTGCATCGAAACTACAAATCTTTTCTACTGTATCAATATTGCTTCTAACAAGTATCTGTACATCATGTCCTCTGATATTTGGTATGCGTTGTGCAAGCATTGTTTGTTTCTGCCATCTCAATACATCATCTGTATCAATACGACTATGATTGAGATCTTTGGCTATTTTAGCAGGATCTGCATTCAACAGATCTGAAATAGTGATAATTCCGACTTTATTCAATCTTTCCTCTGTTTTTCCACCGATCTCGGGTGCATCTCCCACTTTGTCAGTCAGTTCAAGATGAAATTTTATTCTGGATTTGCCTCTAGTCTTTTTGTTAGCTGACTTTGTTCTGGTACTTTTATCAGTTGATTTATTATTCTTGGCAGTCTCTGTTCTATTATTTGTTTTATGACGTTTATTTAGAGGTCTGTTATTTAATTCCTCCACAGTAATTTTCAATATTTCTTCTGCATGTAATTTCCTTACCTCTTTGTCATCTTCAGCCAGATTTTTTATCACCTTACCAGTCTGTTCATATTCTTTAGCCTGTGCCAGCAGGAATTTTTTCTCTGCTTTATCCTCTATATTTTTGACAATCCAGAATATGGGTATATTGATAGATGCAAGTAAAGTTGGTATTGTCATATTAATTCTTGGTGGGGATACACCTGCCTCCATGATTGCTCTCTCAAAGAATTTAGCACCTGCGATCACAGTTCTTGAAACTATTTCTGCCATATCATGTAATAGTTTATCTGTCATTCCCTCTCCTGGTTTTTTCTTACCATTCTTTATATCATAATTATCAATGAGAGAGTTGTAGTATTTATTTGATAGGGTGGCATGTTTTTTTATCTCAATATCTATCCAATCATCTTTATCAGACAGAGTTATATCTGGATATCCACCAAGCTTATTCTCAATAATTCCCTGTATTGTGGAAAAAGTCTTCAGAACTCCCCATTCAACATATTTGTGGTATATCCCCTCTTCTTCTGTCTGACCTGTATGGAATGGCATAAATGGATCTATGAAGTAATGGCTCATTACACCTGCAGAGTAGATTGCGTCTTCCCATTTTTCAGCTTTTAAATTATCAACACAGGTTCTGTACCATTTTGTAGCAGCTTTTATCGCACCTCCCCAGTAATTCTCATTTACATGGAGAACATGATTTCTGAAATCATGGAATTTACGATCTGGATCTCTGGTACCGGTTAGAAATACTTTCCAATGCTTAAGAAACAAGTTCTGCCAATCCTCTGATCCATTGAAATTCATGTGTTTGACAATATCTAATGGTATCTTGTGATGATTACTAGATGCTTTTGCAGCAACCAGTACCTTGAATAGAAAATTCATACTGATTACTAATTAGTATAGAATATTAATTTTACCCATCCTAAGTGTATATTCCTGTATTTTTGAATAATTTATCCTCACTCAGGTGTTTTATTAATGATCTATGGTGATTAATTATTGGTTATTAATTATTGAAATAGGTAGTAAATTTGCTTTCACTATAAATACAGAGGTTCACAAACTTTTATCCTTTTATAATATCAAGTTGGAGTGATTATTTAAATCAATTAGTTGCAAAACCCTGTTACTTATATGGTAAATTTTTGGCAATATAGTATGATATAAATATATAAACTGTATTATTATTCTCTTTATAGTTGAAATTTTGAGTTTATTCACACTGTATCTCTTGAATTTGGCTGAATTTATATTCTCTTTGATATTTATATATTCGTAATTTATTGTCGTTATTCGTAATACGTCTTCAATATATATAATACTGATGTTAGAGATAAAAATAAATAATTATACTGGGAAAATTGTTAAATCCATTTTATATCTGAGCGCCTTAAGATTAAAACTGAATATATGCTTATTTTATGAGCTTAGTATTCACATATTTCTGAAAAATTCAATGCTTATTTACCCATATAATAGAATCTATAGATAATTCTATTGGGTACTAATTTCGGATTAATTTCTGATATTGTAATTATGTTAAGATTTTATTTATTTTTTAGCTGATTTATTTATTCATTCACAGCATTTGAATCCTGTGAACATGGATTAGTTGCTTTTTTACACCAAGTACGAATCTCTTAGTATAGTAAAATTATCACGGGAAATATTTATATATTCTATGCTCTATAGTTAATTTACCGAGCAATAAAATTCTTGGAACAATCTGAGAAAATTATCAAATCGGTGAAAAAATTTAGGTGAAAAACATGAGCGAGTTTATCAAACATACAAAACTACCCGATGCAGCAATACCATTACTCCGTTACCTCGAGGCTAACGGCAAGAAGACACAGCGAGAGCTGATTAACAATTTGAACCTTCCAACCAGGACAGTCAGATATTCTATCAGAAGATTACTCGAGAGAGGTCTGATCAAGAAAGTACCAAATCTAAAGGATATGAGAAGCGTATTTTACCTCATAGACAGCAGTGTACTGGATGTAGAACAGGTTATTTCAGAAGAACTAAGAATTACTGCAAGAGCATAATAATTAAAAAAAGTGGCGAATAAATTAAATAACTCGCTCATAAATTACAAAAAAAAATCTTATTACAAAATCAAGTCAGAAAGAAGATATTGAGGTACCATATCAATTACTTCAGAAATCTTTCCAATTTGTTTATATTTTCAATTATTTTATCTAGCTCCTCCTGATTGTCATAAGTGAGCAAAGGTTCTCCACAATTCACACAGCTAAAATTCTGCATCATTGCAGTCTCATAGATGATATAATCCTGTTCATTTATACATTTGAAGAATGAATTTGATTTCTGATATAACAGATCTTTTCTGATATCCTCTAATTTATTTTTGATAAGATTAATCAGATTTACCTCCCAATTATCAGTCAATCTCCAGTATATAGTGTGCCAGTTAGTCTCCTCATCACGTGTCTTTCTGAATTTAGTAATGGATATATCATTGAGTTTGTACAATTCTTTCCTAATGTGTGGTAATTTAGTATCTAGTTCCTCACTGATTACCTGCTCTGATCTCTCACCAACATTATTCAGGTACTCTGCTATTATCCTTGTATCCTCTGAAAATAGATCTTCTATGATCTCAAATAGTATATCAAGTTGATCCTTATTCATTGGATATTAAATTAGACCTCTGATATTATTTAATTTCCACTGTAATAGATTAATTTATAGTGGAATTTAATTGAGTAGATTGATAAAATTATTAGAAATGGAATTTTTTCAAAATTAAGTATAATCAGAGTATAAATTGGTGCATAATCAGAGTATAAATTAGTGTATAATCAATGTATAAATTGATGTATAACCAATGTATAAATAGATAGTGTGGCATTGCAGTATTATTCAATGTTTTAATTTTACTGATATTATTTTTTTTTTTGATACTCCATCATCACGAAGTATCAAGCATGTGCAAGTTCTTTTGAGACTATGCTCGTCAGAGAATTATCAATTCTACCATATTCTTTACCAGATGGTGTGATGCAGTAATAGGGACTTCTCATATCAACTAGATTACTTCGTTTGATCAGATACCCTTCTTTTTCAAGTTTATCCAAAGCATATCTTAAAGCTCTCAAGGAGATATTAAACTGGCTGTGCATTAATTTCTGTGTCTGTGGTCCCAAACTATTGATGTGTTTCAGGATCATAATGCCGTTTGTTGGAATTCTGGTGTTTTTCATCTTGATTCATTCCTTTTCTAATGGATGACTGACTTCATCCGTGCCCCTAGTTTGACTAGTATTCAATTGTATTTCAAGCCTCAATGAGACCCTCTTCCTGGAAGAATGCATGCAGATCTGTGATGTTCTCATTGATGGTGTAGAAGAGGCTCCTCATATCTGAGAGATTGGCCTTCTTTGAGATTACACCTCTGAGCTCCATCCTTCTTAGTGCATATCTCAATGCCCTCAGAGATAGGTTAAGCTCCTCATAGAGTTGCTTCTGGGTCTTTGGACCCTGCATCTCAATGAGCTTCATGATCTCAATTGCATTTTTTGGTAGTTTAAAGAGTGGTTCGGTTTTGAACATATTTTCACCAACTGTGTATTAATTTTTGATTAATACATCTTAAAAATCTAAAATACAAGAAATATCTTACAAATAGATTCTTAAGATGTACTCATCACAAAAAGGGTTTTGGTTTATTTAATCAACAACTTAACAATTTTCATTAGTTATAAGATCAGAATTATTTGCTGGAGACCACGCTTCCAAAACCCAATTCACATCGAATGTACCAAGATATCTACCCACTGGTAACATAGCCACTGCGGGTATATAGATACTGATATGTCGTTTAATTAAGTCTTGATTTAGCATGAGGTAGTCCTCCTAGAACTTTATTTCTAACCTCATAGTATTTTTATTACTTATAAATATTTCCTAGGTACACATATTTTAAATTACAATTCTATCTGCTTAAACAATTCTTAATTCTTTCTCATCCTCTTTGTTTTCTTATCAATCTTGCTAATAGCTTTGATTATACTATCAAGTCCCTCTTTATTGTAATTTCCCCTCTCAACCTCATCAATTATTCTATTTATACCTGTATTGATTTTAATCTTACCACGATAGATCTGCTTTAATAACTCATAAACATTGTCTTTTGTCTGTATCATACTATCTACTCTGATACCTCTTGCCACAAGCAAATTATCTATATCTCTTATTATCCCATCAATTATAGTATTCTCAATCATAGAATAACCAATGGGTGCTCCTAATGCTGAATACACAATATTACCAATATCATTCAATAATAGTATCAGATCTGCAACATACAGATCATTGGTTGCAAATCCTGCAATTATCCATTTCTTAATGGTAACTGCTTCAAAATAGTTGTACTCACTTGCATTCTTATTCATCTCTTTATTGATCTTCTCCAGATCAAATCCAAGTTTTTTCTTTCTTGGTAAAACTGCTGCGAGAAATCCGGAGATGATATGCGGATCCACCTCATTGTCTGCATACGTACGATCTAATAGTAGAGGGCCTGCTGGATCGACAACAAGTATCTGTTGAATCACTAAATTTTGTTATGATAAATCAGTTATAAATATTTTTATGAATTTTGTAAATTATCAATCAATTCTAATTCTTATTGATAATTTTATCATAAGATTGGAAAATAACAAAAATAAACTATATTTGTGTGTTAATTTATATGACATTTGGCATCACGAAATAAAATCATTATTTAGCACTTGAAATATTATAATTTAATAATTTAGAATTATTATTTTACGCGTTTATATGGAGTACAGATAATTGAAATGTACTATCAATAAATGTGTACGATTGTTGAAGCCTATCTGTGTTATATTGCTTATATTTTCGATTTTTGCTTTTATCAGCTATAATTCACATCTACCTTATCTCTTATCAATAGCAACAAAATGTCTCTCTGTAGGACCTGTATAAATCTGACGTGGTCTGTGAATTCTGAAATGGGGATCCTCACGGCTCTCTCGCCACTGGGCCAGCCATCCTGGTACCCTACCCAGTGTGAACATGACTGTGAACATCTCCTCAGGTATCTGTAGTGCCCTGTAAATTATGCCACTATAGAAGTCCACATTTGGAAATAGTTTTCTTGATACAAAGAAATCATCTTCTAGTGCTATTTTCTCAAGGTTCTTGGCAATATCCAGTAATGGATCCTGAATATTAAGTTCTTTCAATATACCATCTGCTGCTTTTTTGAGTATAGTGGCTCTGGGATCAAAATTCTTGTACACGCGATGACCAAATCCCATTAGTCTGAATCCAGAACTCTTGTCTTTTGCCATGTCAATATACTTCTGATAATCTCCTCCATCATCCTGGATTGCTTTTAGCATATCAAGCACCTTCTGATTTGCTCCACCATGTAGTGGTCCCCACAATGCTGCAACACCTGCTGCAACTGCTGTATACACATTACCCTGTGATGAACCAACCATTCTTACGGTTGATGCAGAACAGTTCTGTTCATGATCCAGATGGAGAATGAGCAGTACATTGATTGCCTTCTCAAGTACGGGATTTATCTCATATTTAGCTGAATTTGATTTTCTCCACATCATTGACATGAAGTCCTGCACATAGGTTAGCTCATCTCTTGGATAGATAAAAGGCAAGCCCTGAGATTTTCTGTAAGCATAGGCGGACAGTGTCTTCACCTTTGCGATCAGTCTGAGAATATCCTCCTCTCTATCCTCAATCTTATCAGATGTGGGATTGAATGTTGATAGTGCAGTGATTAGTGATGATAATATTGCCATAGGATGTGCTGATAGTGGAAAATTCTCGAAGAATTTCTTCATATCCTCATGAATAGAATCATATGAGTTCAATTTAGCATTGAAATCTGCAAGTTGTTTTTTATTTGGTAATTCTCCATATATTGTGAGATATGTTACCTCTTCAAAGGATGCGTTCTCTGCAAGCTCCTCAATTGGATAGCCTCTGTATCTGAGTATTCCTTTCTCGCCATTAATAAATGTAATAGATGATTGGCAAGAACCAGTGGATCCATATCCTGGATCATAAGTGGTATAGCCATATCCAGTTCTGAGTTTGCGAATATCAATTGCAGTCTCGCCTTCTGAGCCAACAATAACTGGTAATTCGATCTCTTTACCTTCAATAAATATTTTTGCTGTTTTTTCTTCTGACATAATAGTCAAATAAAAATTTCAATAAACGGTTTTATAAATTATACAAAACATACATATTTATTTGTTATTTGGGTAGTCCGAAAAGCGCATTTGAACGAATATTATAAAATCAATATTAAATTTATATTTTATTTTAGCGAAAACCTTGTCAA
>JAJRQD010000168.1 GCA_024280435.1 archaeon
ATAATAAGACTATCCTCAAATAGAATAAAAAAGGATACTTAGACAAGTGAATTATGGCAATAGATTTAACAACATTCTCATTGATTATTGCAAGTTATGCAATAGCATTAATATTTGGTTGGTTCGTATCTGGTAAACCCAAGATCTATTTTGATGTAGCATTCACAACAATAATCTCAATTGGATTTACATTTTTCTCATTACTGGTCATGGATACAGATCCATTGCTGGGATATGCAGGTATCGGAATGGGTGGTCTTATTATGATTGTCATTGGATTGAGGATAAATCAGACATATTCCAAGCCAATTAAAAAAGCTACCCGTGAGATAATGGTGATGAATGAGGAGAAGGATTTCCAAAACATTGGTAATCTTGATTTTATACACTCATATGATCGACTGAAGAAATTATTTGAAGCACAGCATCAATCATTCAAAACTATACTGCTGTATGTTGATACTGTTAACCGGTTTGAGAACCAGATAGATACTGTTGTATCAAACATAAAAAGATTATCTGAGCAGATAGAGAATGATAATGCCAATCTTGTGGATGATATAGATGAGAATCTACAATCTGCTGTTATGAGCAGTGAGGTTTCTGATAAAATACAAAATACAGTGAAAGAACTATCTGATGAATTCAACAAATTCAATCATGAATTATCGCGTCAGATAAAAGTTACTGATAATCTCAGCGATCAGACCAATCTTGTTGCTGTCAATGCAGCGATTGAAGCAGCAAGATCTGATGAGGGTGGTGAGAATTTTGCAATTGTTGCTGATGGTATACAGAGATTATCCTCAAGATCAAGAGATACTGCTTCTAATCTCTATAAATTCAATTCTGGACTGGGTAGGATGATTGCTGAGAAATTAAATCAGATCTCATTTGAATTCTCCTCACTTGATGAACTAATCTACAAAATATCTGAACAGTCTGATAGAATATCAAATGTATCTCATGAACAGAAAACACTCAATGATGAGCTCAATCGTCAATTACAGATACTCACGGAGAGAAAAGAGGAGCTATCAAAGATGAGAAAAGAATTCAATTATTAATTATATTGGTTTATAAAATAAATTAATGTGTATATCCGGATAATCTCACAAAAATCTGTATTTTTTGATGAATAATTCAGTTTAAAAAATAAACTATTGAGGAACTTCTTTTTTAAGCCGAAATTCTTTTGTAAAAACCTATAGTTAATAAATGATTATTGCAATTATTGATATATGACTGAATCAGAAAAAATCAGAAATGTAATAATTATTGGTGGTGGACCTTCTGGATACACTGCCGCTATATACAATGGTCGAGCTGCATTGGAACCTCTTGTCATAGCTGGATATCAACATGGTGGACAACTAATGCTCACAACAGAGATTGAGAACTTTCCAGGTTTTCCAGATGGAATCATGGGTCCTGAATTAATGGATGATTTCAGAAGTCAGGCATTGAAATTTGGTGCTGAGATACTGAATGAGGATGTGACTGAGGTTGATTTCTCACAGAGACCATTTGTTGTCAAAACCTATGACAAGACATTCAAAGCACACTCCGTCATCATCTCAACAGGTGCAAGTGCAAAATGGTTGGGCCTCGATTCTGAGCAGAAGTTAATTGGCTCTGGTGTTTCATCCTGTGCAACATGTGATGGTGCATTCTACAAGGAAAAAGTGGTTGGTATTGTAGGTGGTGGAGATACTGCGATGGAAGAGGCATTATATCTTACCAAGCATGCTAGTAAAGTGTACTTGATGCATAGAAGAGATGAATTCCGTGCATCCAAAATCATGAGGGAAAGAGTGATTGCAAATCCTAAAATCGAGATACTTTATAATACTGTTGTAGTTGATATCAAGAGCAAAAAAGAGGGGTTCATAGAGAAGTTGACAACACTGGTAATTGAGGATACTGTGAGTAAGGAGCAGAGAGATCTAGTAGTTGATGGATTATTTGTTGCAATTGGTCACAAACCAAATACAGATGTCTTCAGAGGAATAGTTGATATGGATGATGTTGGATACATCAACACTACTGTACATACTATGACAAATATTGAGGGAGTATTCGCTGCTGGTGATGTGGTGGATATCAGATACCGTCAGGCAATTACTGCTTCTGCAGATGGATGCAGAGCTGCAATTGATGCTGAAAGATGGTTGGGAGAGACAGGTATCACCGAATAATCATACCTGCCCAAAGAAGGAGATTTCCTGCGGGTAAGTTAAAAACCTGTACTCCAATAAAAATAATAATTGATAAAATAATTATAAAAAAATAGTCGCTATTTTATTCATTCTCATCGACTGCAATCATAGTCATTGTGCTTCTGATATCTGTAATGGCTCTCAGGTTGCCAGTCACTCCTTTCTTAAGTGCATCAAGACTATCTGCCTTAACTTTAGCTATTATGTCATAAATACCGTATACAAGACTTACAGATACTATTTCTGGTAATTCTTTCAATTTCTCTAAAACGGCCTCTTCTTTTGCCACGTGGGTGTTAATTAGTATAAACGCTGTTGCCATATATTTATTCTCCATTTACTACGATTGGATTGTTAGATTCATTGTTCTGCACAATCAATACTGTAGATACTATTAAATGATACTCATAAAGTATTATAAGGTTTTATCATCATTATTATCAAAAATGGTCAAAGATAATAGAATTATAAAACAATATGATATTTTATATGAAAAAAAATGCAATCACATGCATTATCTTCTAATACTCTATATTCATGAAAACAATACTTAATTTTGTCCAATATTTACTTAAATTATTGAAGAATGAAGTAAAAGATGGATACTGGGGTAGGTTCAAAAGCAATTTGGAACCTGAGGTCAGATATGATCCGATGCAGTCTTATATCACAGATATTGGTAAAATTGGTTTCAGAATCCATATAAATCAATCTAGAAATGATCGTCCCAGAGATCAGAAGAGACGAACTGATAAAAAAGAAAAAATACCTGCTGATAAATCAATACTGATAAGAATTAGTAAGGGATTAGAAGCTGCTATTGTTCTCAGTGGTGATAAACAATTATTATCCTCCCATCTATCAGAACCTGCACTGTCAGATTTATCAGAATACTCTGGTATCACGATTATTAATAAATTTGCATCTATCAATTATTTTGCAGAACAGGATCCTGGTATATCTGTTGTTACCTATTCCAATAACTATACTGAACATCTGGATGAGCAAAAGCCTATATTTGATATTCTGATATCACTTCAAACTGCATTGATAAATTTACTGACGGATAAATCTACATCTGATATACTAAAAACATCAATAATCTTTTTCAATATAGGTGTAAGCTCTGGCGCATCTTTGAGACAATTACATGCACAATCATATGTGATGAATTCACTCAATGGAATGATAAGTGAGGCATTCTATCGTGCATATGATCCAGATAACTGTTTGCAATGCAGATTGGCAAATAACAATGGTATAATTGTTGATCATCTTGGACAGCAAATTAATATTGATGATCTTATAATCTGGGAGGATAATAATGTAAGATTAATCCATCCTTTTGCACCAATCAGGCCCTTCTCACTGCGAATACTGATAAAAAAACATGTGCCATGGTTTGGTAATTTAGATGATAAGCAATTATTATCTATTTCCAAGGCTATGCACTACACATTTGTAGTATTGAAAGCTATATTGCCTGCAAGCTGGGATAGGATACTTGATAGGTCCATTGCATTCAGACAATCACTCAGAATAGATATGGATTATCATATGCTAATTGATCTGATGTCCACAATACCGATGGGTGCTGCAGAGATAGTTGATTCACTGAGTATAACTGCATTCAAACCTGAAACCTATGCATTGAAAATGAGAGAAGCATTGTCATAAAATAATTCATTGTTCAATATCATAATAAACAGTATTGATTAATTTTACATGTGAAGATAGATCTACATTGTCATTCTGTTCATTCAGATGGTACTGATACGGTTAGAGAGATACTGATGGCTGCTGAGAAATTGGGAATTAAAGGTCTGTGTATCTCAGACCATGATAATTTTGGTGGGTCTCTGGAGGCATTTCAGATAAAGAAAGGATTGTATTCTGGAGAGCTAATTCCTGGAATTGAGATTTCAACTAGGGTGTTGGGAAAGACAGTACATCTTTTGGCATATTTGCCCAGTTTTGATGTACTTGATAATCAATTGTTCAGAACCCTTGATGATTTGAAAAATGAACGGGTGAGAAGAATGAGAAAAATGATATCACTTGCCAATGAACATGGATATGCCATTACATTCGAGGAGGTATTGGAAGAGGTGAGTGGCGAGGATGGCGAGCAGCCAATTGATGTGATTGGTAGACCACATTTCGCAAAAGTATTCATAAGAAAGGGATATGCAAAGGATCTAGAAGATGCATTTGATAATTTCATTGGTGATGGAAAACCACTGTATGCACAGAAAATATCACCTACTTATGAGGAGTGGATTTCTATGGTCCATAGCATTGGTGGCTTAATCTCATGGGCACATCCTCTACATGGACATAATAGTGATTTTGCTTCATTCACAGAAACTGCTGATATACTAATGAAATATGTGGATGCAATTGAACTCAATTACAATTATGATGGGAAATACAGGGTATCAAAAGAATTGCAAATAAGGGGTAAAGAATATCTGAAGGGTGCTATTAACAATAATAATCTCTTGGTTACTGCTGGTGGTGATTATCATGGAAATGTGGGTGTACTTGGAATTGTGGATCTAGCTGAAGATGATTGGTTAAGTTTCAAACGATCTCTATTCAGATCTGTTATTTAGAATTGAAATACAAGATTATTCAAACAATCCGGTAGTTTGTCTTTTCCAGTAATTCCAGTCTTCTAAATCATCTAGATCCTTGTTAAGTTCTTTTATATTGATGATTGCTACGGGAATGTTCATTGAATCTGCCCTTTCAATAATTTTACTCGCTGAATTCTTTCCAAATAATTTTTCTCTGAACAATATTCTGGGTAATATTGCCAGTGCAGTACCTCCATCATCAGTTGGTGCTATCACATACCTGTGGATCTGATGAACTGTTAATATTTTATTCAACGTACCATCATTCAGACCGGGTAAATCTGCCATTATTAGAAAGAAAATATCACTATCAATAGTATTCACTGCATTCTCTATTGCATGATTAAGTGAATTTCCATCATCAATAATTGTGTTGGAATTATCTTTCTCAATATCTTCATCAGCTGTTAGTATAAATGATCTCAATGTATTTATCTGACCTACTATTTTTTTGGTGTTCAAGAATACTTTGTATATGACATCATTTACTCTCTGATCATCAATACTCTCTCTCAATCTCTGTTTAGACAGTTTGTATCCTCTGAATGGAATGATCACATTAAGTTTCACAATCGCTAATATATTTTACAGTATACTAAGAATTTCTTTAGCTAACTGAATTTTTTGTTCTTTATTTTTTAGAGTGATTGGTAAGGCTATCACCTCTATATCCATATCCTCGATAGCTGATTTATTAGCCATATCAATTGGGTCTATAATAATTTTGGATATGATTTCTTTATAATGCTCTGATAGACCAACAATACTTGTATCAATATTCATCGCCTGCATTAGTTTGACAGTTGGCCCTGAAAATGCATTATTCCCTATTATGGGTGATATTGCCATATTATTATCTCTTGTATCTTTTAATCTGTTATTTATTGCATCAATTGATAATATGGGCCCGATGCTGGTGACCGGATTACTAGGACCGATGATCAACGGGGTCTTTCCATCAATTAACTGTAAGACTTTGTCTGGAACACTTTTTTGATCTCCCTCGAACTGCACTCCAAATACCTCTACATTGGTTCTGTATTTGACAAAATATTCCTGGAAATTCAAAGTACCCCTGTCACTGTCTATTTTAGTCTGTATCAAACTATCACTCATTGGCAGGATATTACTTGTTATACCCCATGCATCACATATTTTCTCAGTGATCTTGCTGAGTTTATATTTTTTCATCAATGATGTACGATAGATATGCAATCCCAGATCCTTGTCTCCTATATTGAACCATTCTTTATTTCCAAGACTTTTAAGAGTATCAATTGCATTGAACTTTTCCTCACTAACTCCCCAGAATTTATCTGTATCAAGTCTGTTAGAGAATAGATATAGCACTGTATCAAGATCTGGGCATACTCTCATGCCATACCAATCAAGGTCATCTCCACCATTGCATATTACTCGAATATATTTATCATCAATTATCTCTCTCATCCCTTGCAGTAATTTTGGAGTACCTGTACCTCCAGATAGAAAATTGATATTCATTCTAGGCCCTTCTGTAAGTATTATCCTTGGTCAGTACTTTGCCTTCCTCGATCAGTAATTTCAAGTTGAATTCAATAAGTGTTGCATCCAGTTTTATCTGATCATATGGTTCTGTATATATGTTAAATCCGTAGTACCTTCTGAATTCATCCAATAATTCATCAATAGTTTTTGGCTTTAGTGTGCATAGCTCATAAATAGATTCTTTATCTCGCTCCAATGCAGTTTCTACCTCAATGGTACTAATTCCACCTGTTTTTGTGAAATGTGGTTCTTCATATGCTGGAAATATAATATCTGCCTCTGCCTGTTTGAGAAAGCTGAACGCATTCTTGTAATTTTTTACAGAGCCTGTGAAATCAAGATAGTACAACCTTTTATCAGTTGATGAATACCCACCTACAAGTCCTGTACAAAGTAATTTCTGCGCAGTTGAGTAGATGAATGTATGTCCTCTGTGTGGTCCACCAAATGGAATTATCATTATTTTGGTATTCTTTGCCTTGAATGTGCTCATTTTACTGATCTCCACAATATTTTCAAGCTTTTTTGGTAATCTTCTAGATACAGACTTGATATGTTTTTCATTATATTTACCAAATCTATCGATCATAAATTCTTTTCGTGGTGATTTTACTATATTTGCAATATCCTGATGAATATAGAATGTTGCTTCTGGAAAGTGGTCCTGTATATGTTCAAGAGTATCAATCTCTTCAAAAGTAGTGGATGTGAGATATAGTCTGAAGCTTTTACTAAGCTGTAATTCATTGATTATCTCAATTAAATTTCTCAGAAATTTTCTACCACCAGATGCCCCAATCACAATTGTTGGATCGTCATTTATTAGTAATCCACCATATACTTCTCCTGAATTTCCATATCCTCCTGGAATTCTGTATAAATTGTTATCTATTTCATATGCTTCCATAATCAATTATAAGATATTAATACATAAAATACTTTCTAATTCAAGATGATCTTTATTTTGACTTATTTAATTAATTTAATGTTGATACGTATATTTTTTATGATGCAGCTAATAATGCAAATTCTTTGAAACATTTCCATTTTGAGATTATATGGTTCTTGCTGAATAATGTAGCATCAAGTTCCCCTGTACCTCTTGCAGATAATTTGATTCGATATGCTTTCTTATCCGAATCCAGAAAATACTCGATGATACTTTCCTTTCTGAGTTTTTTAAGCATGTTCTGAAATACGTTCTGTGATAGATAAATAGATTTTTTAGAATTCTGAACTGTGTTTAGCAAATTTTTAGTCAAAGTAAATAATTCACTCTTGGATATGGAGTTATCAACAGCTCCCAAAGTTAATACAATCAAGTCACGTATACCTAACTCTGGTAGTACTGGACTGTATTCATGCACAGATGGTTGGGTTGGGATTCTAGTGGACAATACCATGATCTTCATGTAATATATAGGCTTTTATAAATAAAAGGATATACAGAGAGGTATTTAAAAGTGAATATTATGTGTAAAGCTGTTGTATTCATGAAATTATTGAAATAATTTTTTTTCATAACTATGCGCAATAATGGCGAAATATTGTTTAATTTTCTAGTAATTGTAGAAATGTGGGTATATTATATATTTTTTAGTCTGTATTACAAATTAAAAACTTAATAATACATTGGGGAAATTTCAAATTTCTGTGCTAATTAATTAGCGCGATATCTAATTAAAAAAAATCAATTTTCAAGCGATTTTAAGGTATTCAACTAGTTTTTAATTTTATGCTTTATCTTCAAAATTTTGTGAACACAAGTCTCAA
>JAJRQD010000169.1 GCA_024280435.1 archaeon
AAATTTATAAAATTAATATTTATTAGTGATTTAATTGGAAAGGGACAAAAATATTTGTTTTCCATTGAATAAGTGATCTATATGTTGAATAATGAACCACCTAAAATACCGATTTATGACTATACTGATGAACAATTAACATCTAGTGCATCATACTATGATAATAAATTCCAAAAATACACAAGTTGGAAATATTATATTTTTTTGATACCCACGTTATTATTTCCTCCTTTGATGATATTAATAATTGTTTATGTTGTATTTATACTCAAAATAGTATCAAAAAGGAATATTGTATTTAAAGAGATGAATAGAAGACAAGTCATCAAAAATTGAATTGTTAAGAGATTAATTATTATAACACACTATTGACAAAACAATTAATAAAAGAAATATATTTTGATTATTATGAAAGATCAACCATTTTATCTTCTAGGTAAGGGAAAAAAAATTATAGATGAAGAGGATGTAGAATGTTTTGGATTGAATAATCCAGAGTTTATGTCTGTTGTTAAAGAGTATTCTTTTGAGGATAGAGTTCTTGATTTTGATGTGATCACCAGCTTTGTGTACTGGATAATTGGACAACAGATCAGTGTTCATGCAGCAAAAAGCATAACAAATAGATTTTTACAACTTGTCAATCCTTTGAATGCGGAGAATGTATTGAATTACACTATTGATGAATTCAGAGATGTAGGCCTTTCAAGATCAAAAGCAATGTATATCCAGAATATTGCTAAATTTTTGATTGAGAATAAAGATAATCCAAAAATCAAAGATAGTGACAGATTTACCTCTAATGAGTTACGAGATTTTTTTATGCAAATCAAGGGGGTTGGACCTTGGACTGTGAATATGCATCTTATATTCATACTTGGGAAAAAAGATGTATTTGCAGTTAAGGATCTTGCTGTTAGGAAGGGAATTAAAATTCTATACAATTTGAAAGAAGTTCCAAATGAAAAAGAATGTTATCAACTATGTAATTGGGGTGAATATGCCACTGTGGGGACAATTTTAGCATGGAGGGTGCTTGGAGAGTAATTTATGTAAATCAATTTGATTTATATTTCGCATACAATAGTAGTATGCCATGAAATTATTGAAAATATTACAAAAATATTTTAAAGGCCTCAACAAAAAGAATGAGAACTTGAATGAATATGTGTTGTGATCAATGCAAAGAGGTGATTGCATCCAAAGATAAAATCCATATGCATCATAATACCATAATGAGAAAAATAATTGTTGCAGTTTAGACAAGTATAATCAATACAGGTACCATTTGTAACAGTACTTGTGCAAATAAATAGGTAGGAATAATAATTTCATTCACTCCATCTAATTTCTTTTTAAATTCATTATATGCAATCAAACCATCTGACATCATAAACAGTACAATTCCCATAATAGATGATAATCTGATATATATGGATATATTGTCAAGTTGATTAAATGAGATCACACTCATCAATAACATTGTAATTAACAGTGCATAGACATAATTGACTATCTTCATTATAGGCTTCAAAGAAGGATTGTATCCAATGATATAATAGAAAATAAATGCAAGTAGTATCCCTGAAATAGTATAAAATGGGCTAAGATAGCCATATCCAAGGCGAATAAATGCGTAGATGTATGTTATGTGTGCAGTTCCAAAAACTATTGCACCATCTGCAATACGATTATTGGTTAATCTGATCACTCTTGCCATCACTAGATCACCAATGAATGAGAGAACGCATGCTATCAAGAATAGTATAGTGATTAATGATGGAGTTATGATATAGGTGATAAAGGAACCTATCACTACAAATGACATCGAGATCAGAAAATGTTTCTTCTCCTTTGTTTTGAGTCGGTATCCCAGGATTATAATAGAAATAAAATAGAAAATAATTGCCAGATATTCCATATAATTATATTTGCAAAACTATTCAATAATCATTCGATTTCAGAAAATATAATAGATTGAAAATACTATAAGTGATAATAAAACAGGCAATGGAAGTGCAGGGAGTGGTGAGATCCGTTTCAGAATTATCAATGTCAACATGGTTCCAAGTGATATAGCAATGAATACTAATAACATTGCTCCAAGCCCGAACAGAATGTAAGATTTGACGATTAAAACTGAGAAGAATAAAGTATCTCCGATACCTAACATCGAGTAATTTGTTATGTACACGGGGGTACCCTGCTCACATATCTTCTTAATATGAGCGGATTGTTGATGTGAGGTGGGTAGAGTGAATATAATTTTTCTTGGTTTCCCAATAACTTTGGCCAAAGGCCCTTTGAAAACAGAGTAGATATCAAATACTGATAATAATAACAGTGCAAACACAAGTAATTTTAGATCAATCATAATTGCAATCTGCCTTCCAATAATCACAGAGGACATAATAATCCCATAATTACGAAATATAACCAGTGGTAATCCCTTTATGTATACATAAATAAATATCAAGTCAAGACATACTATTATTGTTGTGAATACGATAACTAATAGTCTATACATCCCATCATACTCTTCAAAAATATCAATAATCTCGAATAAAGGTTCTAAAATTGATAGTCCAAGAATTATGCCATATAATAACCGGATTTTATTTTTTGATATTTTGTTAAAAATGAAAATCAGTAATAAAGAGCTAAGAAAGATAAATACTATTAAAAAAAGTATGGAATTTTGATTTAAATTGATCTCTCCATCTATGTCAGGAATAAAATTCCCAAGCAATTTCATTAATAGGAAAGAACCAAATAATACAGAAGAAATTGGAGCTAATTGATTGGCCAAATATTTAATATTCTGATATTCTATCACATGCTCCCAGAATCTTGTTGCAATATAACGTGTAGTATGAATTCAACCCCTGTTTTGGATTTATTTTTATTTATTTATTCAATTTCAATCGATATGATAATTTCATTTGATAATTCCATTTAATTTTGAATACATTGGAAGGCAGATATAAATATTAAAAATTATCAGTACTTTCATGCCTTTCACAGGTATAATTAATAAAATTGCAAGGATGTTCAATAAATGGATCATGATGACATTAGCCATTGTGATCTCAATATTGTTATTCCAGGAAGAAGATGGTAAATTGAAACATGAGAGTACCGTAACCACTCTCTGGATATTATTTATCATTTTATCAACGATCTACACAATTAATGGAATTCTACTAAAAATAGGTTTCAATAAAGAGATCACTAAATTTTTGAAAGTTGGTAAGCCGATCAAAGGTATTTCGGGATTTGATGAACTAGTTGCTTCATTAAAATCATCTCAAACACAATCTTATCTTATCACATTTTCATCAATATTGTCATTTGGTCTATATGCATTTGTGGTAATAATGGGCAATCCAATCGGAAATATAGGTGGTACACTAGCCCTTGCTATGGCATTCGTGGCCATATCAGTGATGTTTCTAGTTGATTATCCAGAAGATCCAAGTCTAACACCCGGTGGTCTTGTCGGGTTCTATGAACCAGATAGCTTTCCATTGATACTTGATAATCTACTATCAGATGTATTCCTATCATATCTTGACCCAGTAACTCTGATGAAATTTGATGATTGGAGCTTTGGAGTGCTAAATATGCTCAATAAGGAATTTGAGAATGATGAGACCAATGAGACGAGATTGGAGAGAGCAAGGGAGAAGATATTACTTCTTGCTTACCTAGCTTTCTCAAATCCCCATGCATTTACTGAGAAAATTGTGATGAAGGAGCTTACTGAGTTAATTGGGGACAATCTTGATGATTTTATCAAAGGAAAGAATGTGGGGCTCACATGGAAAGAGATTGTCAATGTTGTCAAAAGAATTGAGAAGAGAGCACCAGAACCATTCAGACTAGTGGATAGAATAATGATTGAATTGACAGATAATTATTATAACTTCATTCGGGATGATCTGTATTTCACAGTGAGTGCCAAATCAAATCAGGGTTCAGTAATAGAATCTTCTGGACTGATTGTGTTCTTTATCAATAAAACAGAGAAGACAGATAGAGACATCAAAGTATGGTACAGAACTGATATCAATACTATTCATCCAAGCTATCAGGAAGTCAATCTAACACTTGATGCACTGACCGATGCATTCCCTGAGAACGAGCCACCTCTTATCTCAGATGGTGAGGATATTGATATATTATCACTGCTATCATCTTTACTTCAGGTTGGTGATGCAGTTTGGTTCAGATTACAACCAAAGGGATTTGGTTACAGAATGGTAACAGTATTTGCAGAGGAAGAGGCAGAGGATGGCGATAGATCTCCTACTATGGGCAGATCATTTGAGATGAAATTCACCAAGAGTATTGGTTGGTATATCAAATCTTACCTACCCAAGCTATCGGGAGCAGTAGGCATTGCATTGCCCACATTGAAAGGAATTCTAGGATTTTAAAATTGTATAAATTTAAATATAAGTGAATAACATCTAATACCGAAATATAATCAATATTAAATAATTATAATTTATTTATTCTTACTTGAGATCATATTATCTGATAAATCATATGCATGTCCGATAATTGGTCTGGAGGTGTATACTTCATCTATTCTTCTGAAATAATCTGAATTGAGATCCATCTCAACCACCTCAATTGCCTCCTCTAGATGCTTCATTTTTGTCACTCCAACTATTGGGGAGGTAATACCGTCCTGTGCAAGTACCCATGCCAGTGATACCTGTGCCACAGAGATATTCTCCTCCTTCGCAATCTCTTCAATCACTCTCAGTATCTCAAAATCATTTGGGTGGAAATATCTACTCTTCAGATAGGGATCTGATTTGATACGTGCATAATTATTCTCACCATCTTTTGAATACTTACCGGATAAAAATCCTCTGCCTAGTGGAGACCATGGAATTATCGCCATATCCTGATCAATACAAAATGGGATAACCTCTCTTTTTTCTTCCTGATATATCGCATTGACATGATTTTGCATGGATACAAATTTCTCAAGACCCAATGTCTCTGCAGTGTATTGTGCTTTTGCCAGTTGCCATGCATACATTGATGAGGCACCTATGTGTAATGTCAATCCGGCATCAATCAACTGATTTAGTGATCTCATCACCATCTCAATATCAACAGAACTATCCCATCTATGTATTTGATAGAGATCCACATAATCCATATCCAATCTATCAAGACTAGATACCATCTGTTCAGTCATATGTTTTCGATTGAGCCCTTTTCTGTTGATATTATCACCCATTGCAAAACGTACTTTGGTTGCAACCACAACATCATCTCTGTAATCTTTCAGTAATTCACCTGTTATCTCTTCTGAACGCCCTCTTGAGTACACATTCGCAGTATCAAAAAAATTTATACCGGCATCTATTGCCCTCTCCACCAATGGTCTTGCATCATCCAGTTCTAGCATCCATTCCTGTGAATTGCCAAAGGACATCATTCCCAATGTAAGTTTAGATACTTTAATACCGGTTTTACCAAAATTAGTGTATTTCATGATTCTTGAGATATTTATTTGGCTAAAGTACATTTCTAGCGAGGATATATTCTTTTGAGAAATATTTGGATTATTTAACATAAGCTAGAATTCCCCATCTCTTTCAGATGGGAGTGGTTCATAGAAAACAATATTGATTTTTGATCTTGAAATCAAAATTAAGAGATCCTCTCTTTCTTAATTTTTCGAGGATATGTTTTCTTATTGAAATATCATTCCTTAATTGTTTTTCAGAAACCAAATAAACTGGTGGGGTGACTTTTTCGGTACAGAAAACAGATGGGCAGATATAGTTTAATTAGTTTCAAGTGAGTTTTTTTCATGAATAATTTGAAGCATTAATTTTAATAATGTATTAAAAAGGCTTGAAATTGATGAATTATTTAATCTCATAAAATGCAAAATTATTTTTGAAACAGTATTATGGACTTTAGATTATTTATTCGAACTTATAAAAATATACATTGTGAAATAAAAATGAATACATTTTCATTTATTATTACCCATGATGGTGGGCTAATATTCCTAAAATAAATATTAGATGCATTTGAAGAAAATACATTTTTATAAAAAAAAGATGGATTTTTTATTGATACCCGGATATTTGTTTTTATATCCGACAATTGTATAATTATATGGTGAAATAAAATTGACTGAAATAATTGGAAAAGTCGGATCAAAAGGTGAATTGTATCCGCCCAAAAAATTA
>JAJRQD010000170.1 GCA_024280435.1 archaeon
AGTTGAGAGATCAGGCTGAGCATGATCTTCTGTTTGAGGTTCCATGGTAATTCCACTCTTTGTGGCTCTGGAAGTACTGTTATTTTGCGTTGAATCACGATTCTTTGTTCCAATGTGAATAGACCAAATACACCAAGACTGTTGACTGTGAGTTTTTTAATCTCCTCATCTCCTCTCTTGGCTGCATAGAACATAAATGTGGTTCCTTTCTGTATCTCAGTACTGATAAGGATACTTTTAGAGTTAACCACATTGAATAAGCCGTGACTTGTATCCAAAGTTAGCATACTTTTGACAGGATACTCTGATTCTATGAGCACACTGACGGGTAGGAAAGATTTTGCCTTTATCTCAGTATTTGGAATGGAGACCTGAATATCCATCTCCAAATTTCTTGTGGTGAATATTCTTATCATGAATATCAGGAATAATACGGGAATTATCAATGCAGGAAGCATAAATGCAAGGTTCTCAATAGAATAGTTAAATGCAGAATACAGTAGTACAACCATGGATAGCACAAAAGATACGGTACCTTCTTTTGTGATCACCAGAAAGGTGGGATTCTTAAATGATTTAAATTCTATCTCACTCATGTACTGATAAACTCCTAGATCTCTACTTCAGTGTTGACAATTATATTCTCAATTATCTGCTCAATTGGTAATTGCTGTACTTCTGCCTCTGGAGTGAGGATCAACCTATGATTCATCACATGGTAGAATAACTGTTTTACATCATCAGGCTCAACATAATCTCTTCCATATATAGCTGCCCTTGCTCTACTCATCATCATCAAAGCCATTGATGCCCTTGGAGAACCTCCAAGACTGAGTTGTGGTACAAATCTAGTTCTGACAACCAATCTTGCTATATATTCAAGAATAACATCGGATATCTTTACATTCTCAATAATATTCTGCATTTTGATAATCTCAGCCTCATTAGATATTTTAGCAATTTCAGGAATTAATTCCTCTCTTTTTGATTTTAACAATGAGAACTCATCATCAAATCCGGGTAGATGCATATTCAATTTAATCATGAAACGGTCCAATTGTGCCTCAGGTAGCTGATAAACCCCAACACTCTCTATTGGGTTCTGTGTTGCAATTACAAAGAAAGGATCTGGAAGTGAACGGGCAGTTCCCTCAACACTTACCTGCTTCTCCTGCATAGATTCTAATAATGCAGCCTGTGTTTTTGGAGGAGCACGATTGATCTCATCACATAGTAATATATTGGCGAATACAGGCCCTTCGATAAATTTGAATTCCTGTGTCTTTGGATTGTATATTGATGATCCAGTAATATCAGCCGGCATCAGATCGGGCACAAATTGTAGTCGCTTATAGGATAATCCAAGCACTTCTGAGATAGAAGCTGCCAGATAGGATTTGGCTATACCGGGTACTCCTTCCAATAATACATGTCCTCTTGATAATAATGTTATCATTATCAGCTCGATATTCTGTTTATTTCCAATAATTCTCTTGGAAAGTTCATTATTTATATTGTCAAACAATATTTTTACTTTATTTATCTCTGTCATATTTTTTCCTCCTTCATCTCTGTTCTTATTACACTGTTTACGTGTCTGATAAGGTTCCAGCATTCATTTGGAATAATCACCAATGTTCTCATCAATTCAAGATCATTCATGATTTTTTCATCTATATTTAATTTATTCTCCTCAATAAATTCAATTAAATCAGAGGCTATAAGCTGGAAATAGTACTTTCCTCTCATCTCCATCTCTAATTTCTGTTCTATCAGAAATCGTTCCTCTATGGTAAGAGGTATTGCCACAGTTTCTTTCTGATAAAGTGTCTCAAGTCTTTTCATCAATCTTGATGCAATATCTAACTCATCATTTTTTCTTTCGAATAATGAACCCCTCAAACCAATAAGTATGGGTACTATCAATACTATTGCACTTAATAATACGATCACAGCAGCTGAGTTATTGAATTTATAGTATATATTATCAATACCTACTTTGTCAATAAATAGATAATCAAGATGAGTTTCATCAAAAATTACAGTATCCACATTTGCCCGATCAAGTAATTTATTGAACAGAACCAAATTGATTGAGTTATCTCTTACATACTTATTTGAAAACATCCAATTATCTGCAATAACATACAGATTTAGTAGTTGAACTGCAACAACATACGAACCCTTGCAATATTGTTCACAGGAACTAACATATGATGAATTATATGTTGAGAGTATGGGGATCATATTTTCAAATGGGAATATTCCTTTTGGAGTAACAGAGAAATAGCTGTTATTATCTTCATCATAAGATATCTCTGGTAAACCATAATGGCCATCGTTATTTATCTTGTCATATAATTTATCTGCTTCTATGAAAACTTGAAAACGTGACATTAATTCTACTGCTTCATTTGTTGTACCGATAATCATCAATTTATTACCAGAATTTATCCAGTTGTAGAGAAAATCAATCTCATCTTCAAAATATTTTGATTCTGGTGCATTTATAACCAATACTTGATTTTTATTACTTGTATTTAATTTATTAATACCATCTGATACAGTTGATACAGTATATCCATTGGCAGTAATATTTTTTGCCAATTCAGAATGTCCAAAATCACCTTGTTGTAAAATAGATCTATTTGGTGGAACTACTAATTGTTCGTTTAAATTATACATCGACAATACTGTCAGTGTTAATAATGTTAGTAGTAAAATAAAATATCTGTGATATCTTATCTTTTTTATCTCTTCTAGATTGATCGCTAATTTACCCATATTTATAAGCTCCTGGGACGTGTTTTATCTCCAATTCTAGGGATACTGTATACAATATCATCTAGTTCATCAAATATTATCTGGTACTGTTGTCTTATCATCTCAGAGGTATCATTGATGAATAAATTATCAAGTGCTTCAATAAATGAAATAATATCATCTCTCTCTGCATACTTCGATGCATATCTTAGTAGATAGAATTTTCTGACAATAATATACACACTTGGCCGGTATATTGGTTCTTGTATACCCATTGAATATTCCTTTGGTGTCCAGTATTTAGGTCTTGATAGCTCATTGAAATAACCTAGATCAGCATCCAGTGTTTGATATGCCTCGACATAAGCACCTGTATAGTCACCATTCTCCAATGCAGCACGAAGTATCGCATAAGCTTTGGTTCTTGCATCTTTTAGTTTTATCTCTGCTTCTTTCTTACTGATTTTCTTGAGCGAGTTAGAGTTGCTTGTTTTATTTTTATATGCCAAATATATCAGATTTATAATTATGACTAATCCTGCAATTATAAGCAGTGTGTACATAATTTTACCAATTGTATCTGTATTATTTGCTTTGCCACCAGGTATTGATGGCTGACTTGGTTCAAAATCAAACCAATCTATATCCAGGTCTTGTTCTTCTGAGAAATTTGGTCGATTATTTATCAAAGCAGGTAATGATAGCAGACTGATAATTATTATGATAATACTGAAATATATAAATATCTCATTTAATTTGCCTAATTTCATTTGTTCACCTCTTTAAATTCCTGATCCAATGAATGATACAGATGTTTATAGATCACACAATTCAACCAGGTTTCCTGATAATCACATATCAGTGGAAAATCAGGTATACTATATCCTAAAAATGAACAACCTGCTTTATCCTTCATCCTGAATGGACAATATACAACTGGATTATCTGGAACCACTGTTAATTTCAAATACTGACTATGTCGATATATCTGTGTTTTTTCAGGTCCAGAATATGATTTCAGTACATTGATCAAAATATATCCGGGTATACCAAAAATTGATATGATTACAAATATCACAACTGCATAGATGAAGAAAACCATCAGAAAGAAAAGGGTAAATGGTAGTGGTTCATTCATCATCATTACAAATACTATCATTATCAATGATGTAGTTAATATGAAAATAATTGGTAGGACCATAGTGCCATATAAAAATATTCTAGCAGAATTAATTCCGCTTACTCTATTTGAATACCATGCACCTAGTAGAAGCCCGATCACTAGTGATCCCATTAGAATTGGACTGGTAAATATCTGTAGATAAAATACAAACATCAGTAGAATTGCAAGATCAAGATCAATTAATGATGAGAATAAAAATATATTATTGGTAACCAATACCTCTACAATCTGCCCTATGAACAGAGCAGAATTTGCGATTGCAAATACTATAATTGCATGGAAAATATTATCACTATATCTGTTCACCTGAGTAGATTTTACTCGATACTTGGATGCAAACATCTATTTATTTCCCTCCTCGTGGAATAATGGATTATGGTCAAATATTACTTTGAAAGCATAATAAAGTAATATGACTATATTTATTGAGACTAACACAATTGAGATAAATTCATTGTTAGTCGCTATTTCTTTGATATAGGACAAAATAAATATCAAAAATAGTGCATATTGGATTATCACCATACCAAATAGTGATCTTGCAAGAGATATTGCAATTGATCTCCTTGTGGGTGTGAAGTACCATTTAATCATAATTATGTAGACAAAAGCTAGTATGAGATAAAATACTGAGATTATCAAGGTATTTGTATATCCTCTAGAATTTTTAAGATGATAAATTAACAGAACAATACTTGAAGGAGCATAGAAACCTGCAAAGACAAATGCCATACCCACAGATATTTTCTCAGTATTACTAATTGGATATTCAAAGACATTTTTGAATGGAGGAATAAGTTCCTGTTGACAATACCAACAGATAGTTGCATATGCAGGTACTGAATATTTACATTTTGGACATTGGAATATATTGCTTGCTCCACATCTACATGTATTATTCTCAATTTTGTCTTTACAATTTTTACATGTATATTTATTCTTCTTCTTACTGATCATATCAATTATTCTATAGATTAAAGTTGTTCTAGGTTCAAAATAGAATTCATGATCTTCCTCTTCATATGGTGGAATATGCCAATTTCCACAGAAATCACATTTTGCTGAACTGAATTTACTCATCTGTGTAATTAATAATAGCAGTAATATCTGTGAAACTAGCATTAGAACTACATTTGCAAGTGGTATACTGTATCCAAAAAAAACAGTGCTTGGCCAATCAAATAATTCTCCAAGTATTGCTGATGTATTCCAAAGTGAATGTATCACGAAAGCCACCATAAATCCTTTAAAAATAGTGGAGAATTGATTTCTACCGATTGAATCACCTCTATTACTCCATAATGCAAGTGATACACCATATCCTGAAAAAGCAGCTGCAACCATATGTATTGGATTAACTGCTCTTAGAACAATTTGTAATGCAGTTATATTCCATTCATAGAATTCAGTGAATACGATACCTGAATTAAAAATATACCAGTAAGTTTCAAGTACATTAAATATTGCACCTGTGATAAGCCCAATAAAAATAGGTATCTTACCATTATTAAGTATTCTTTGTTCTCTATCACTCCCAGACCGGGTAATTTTAGCGTTTACAAGATAAAATATAGGTAATGCTTTTGCAAATTCCTCAATTAGTGGTCCAACAATACCAATTGCAACGACTACGCCCAATTCTTGTTGATCTATTTCAATAAAATTGGTTACAATAATTAGAAAAGCTCTTGAATTCAATGAGATTGCAATAATTATGGAAGCTATACCTGCAATCACTGAATACTCAAATATCAATGGGAAACCAGGTTCTTTACTCTCTTCATATACAATCCACAAAAAGAATAGAATAAATGCAGAGAATGATAGTATAGGTCCAATTAGGCTGAAATATAAACGTGATTGCCAAATATCATTTATACCTGCGATTGCCAGTAATATGAATAATAATGCTGATAAGAGAGATAAATACAGTATTCTCGATCTACTTATATGAAAATAGCTTTTATCAATATTCTGTGACAAATCTTCAACCAGATCTGAACCAGTACTTATCATATTTGTTTCCTGTGTCAAACATATTTATAACTTTATAATAGTTGTTGAATACTTATTATTATTTAATAATTCAGAAATGCACCTTTAAATGCATTACAATACAAATTTGTCAATATTGTAGTTATAATAAAAATAATGCTTTTTCTGATATATTGTGATATAAAATCGATTAAAATAAGCTTCACATAATTCTTTAATAAAGATTATGAGAGATATTTATTTTTCTTTGGAAACAAAAATCTCAGTGTACACATTGAGTGTCTAAATTATTAGTTTACTCACAACTACTTTTGTACAGATACGTATATTATTAAATTATTTAACTATACTATTATTGTTATTTTTTCAAAAGCAAATATTTATAAGTGAATTATCAAATTAAATTTTGCAAATCGTCAAATTTGACGAAGTGATTCTTATGAGTGAAAATGTAGCAATTTGTCATACATGCTTTGAAAGTGATAGTAAGACAAGTATAGTGAAGGTAATGCTCGGTATGACTGTTTGTTTCAGTACATTGTGGAGATTTCCGTATCAGGTGGCCAATTTCGGTGGAGCTGCTTATATAGCGATATATCTGATTTTAGCAATATTATTTGTATATCCAGCATTGACTGCTGAGTGGGGACTTGGAAGATTGACTGGAAGAGGTCCTGATGGGGCTTTTAGCAGTGTGAAATTCCCTGGAAGTAAATATATCTCAATAATTCTGTTTACAATAACTTTATTGATTGGCTCTTATTTTGCAATTTGGATTGGTTGGATTGTCAGATATGCTTTCTCTTCATTACTAGATGCTAATCTTAGTAATTCTGTAACAGTTAGCTCTGATTATTTTGATACTCAGGTGGCTGCAAATCCCACTTCACAGTTATTCTTTGCAGGTATCGTAATACTACTTGTGGCACCTGCAATATTGAAGGGACATAAACAAATACAGAAGATAAGTGAGAAAATAGTACCATTATTCTTTGGTATGGTTATTTTCATGACTACTGTTGTATTGATACAGCCAGGAGTATTCTCAAGTACTTTATCCTATTTCACAGCATTTGATGCAGGACAGGTTACAGCTTATACATTTGTAACTGCTCTTGGACAGGCATTTTTCAGCCTGTGTCTAGGTGGTACATTCATGGTTCTGTATGGGTCCTATATGGATAAGAAGGATAATCATAATATTCCAAAGAATGCTGCATTCACAGTATTTGGAAATACTTTTGCATCAATTGTATCTGCCTTTCTTATATTTGGTATTGTCAGTCTTACCTCAATTAGTGGAGAATTAAGTCAATTCGGTCCGGGATTATTCTTTGGAGTCATACCAGAAGTATTTCAGATACTTACTCTTAATCCACTATTGATCAGAATACTTATGTCATTATTCTTTATAATGTTCTTCTTTGCAGCTTATCTTCCAATGACTGCAATTATTGAAGTAACAACAGTAGTACTAGTTGATCAGTTTGGAATAAGCAAGAAAAAAGCATATACAGTGATTGCATCCTTGACATTATTACTTGGAATACCATCTGCCATATCACCTCATTCAGGAGGATTCCTGTACAATCTTGATCTTTATGTTGGTGCTATGGGACTTGTTTTTGGCTCTATGATTGCAATAGTTGCATTTACATGGTTTGTTGGTAAAAAGACAGTACTTGAGGAGATAAATAGTAATTCTAGTGTAAAAATGGGTTCAAAATGGTATTTCTGGACAAAATATGTGACACCTGTGTTCATGTTGTTGGTGGTGCTATATATCTTATCTGATGTCCTTGCATCTGTTGCGACTGGATTGTATGGTGTATCAGATGATGATTACATTCTTTATGGAGGTATTGTCAGTGTGATCCCAATCTTTGTAATATTATTATCAACCATTTCGGGCATGATTTATTTTATAGATAGGAAGAGAATGGTAACAGCAATGTAATAAGCTGTAAATAATTTATCCATCAGTTTTACTGAAATTAATATACTTAATTTAAATCTTTAATATGCATTATTCACTATAAAATTCAGAATGAATTGCAATCAATGCATTGTTCAGATCTTTTTGAGGAACTGTGAAATGAAAAGCCACTTTTGAAGCACCAGAAGATATCATCACCACATTAATATTCTTATCACTGATAGAATTGAATACTTTAGATGCAATTCCAGGCGTATTACCAAGACCTTCTCCAACAATACATAACAGTGCAATATCCCTCTCACATTCAATTGCCTCAATAAAATCATTTTTTAATTGTTCTAGACTTTCTATACTTTTATCAATATCATCTTTTCCCACAAGAACTGAGATACATGTCTGAGAGGTGGCGATCGATAGAATATTGGTATCTGCCTGCTGTAATCTATCTGCGATGGTTGAGAAACTACCATGAGATACACCACCGGAATACTTGTAAATTCTAATTATTGCAAGATCTGATGAGTGAGATACACTTTTGACCACATTACCAAACCCATTTGAGTATCTGTGTATTTTTGTATAAATACCCTCATCTTCAAGATTTTTTATATATATTGGTATACCTTTTAATTTACACGGAATAACACTCTGTGCATGAAGTATCTTAGCACCAAAATAGGATAGTTCTGCTGCTTCATCATATGATAGCTCAGATATTGTTCTTGCTTTTTTCACTATTTTAGGATCTGCAGTCATGAATCCAAGAACATTCTTCCAGATTATCACAGATGTGGCATTGAATCCATATCCAAGTGATGTTGCTGAGTAATCAGTACCAGATCTACCAAGCAAGGTGGTTCTTTTATTCTTGGATACCCCATAATATCCGGGTACAAGTATTATATCATGCTCATTGGTATTATAATTACTACAAAGCACCTCTGTATCATTCAATAGTATTTTAGATGAGTAATGTACTCCATTGGTAACTATCAGATGTTCTGGATCAACTATTTTTATTTTCACTCCATTTATCTTGAAATATTCATGAATTATAATGCTAATCAATCTCTCTCCAAAGCTGAGTACAATATCTTTTGATCGGGAGGTTAATTCGCCAGTATATGCAATTCCATACAATAGTCTTTCCAGCTTACTTAACTCTGCACTCAATGCAGTAATTTTCTTCTCGGATATCAGTGAGATATGGCTATCCTCTAGATAACAGATAATACCGGGTATATCATCTTCAGTAGGTAATTTATTCAGTATATCATGTAGATAATTTGTTATACCATATTTTGCAGAGACGGTGAACATAACCGGCCTCTCCGCTGCTGATATTATCTCAAAAATCCGATTAATCCCTGCGCTGTTAGAAGTACTTACTCCACCAAATTTGTGAATATCCAATCAGAAATCCACTCCTTTGAAATAATCCCTGCCTGCATGCATTATAGATCTGAATGAATTGAAATCAATTGTGGCATCAGAGATCTCAGTCAATGCATGGTTTATATTTTCAAACAGTTCTCTTTTTGCAGGATTGATATTCTGAATGCCATAGTACAGTTCAGGGCTCTCATTGAATAGTTCAACAGTTGTAAGTAGCTGTTTTTTGAATGTGGTACCAGAAAGCTGTATTAATTTATTAAATGATATTCCAGATTGTTCTAGCACTCTTCCATTGAGTAGATTGATCAGATGGGATAATCCGAGTGAATACTGCATATATTTATCATGTGATCTGATATCAATCTCAATTATATTCACCATAGTATCTGTAAACAGGTCTATAAAATCATTGATTGTCTCTTTTTCAAGACTATCAGAGTTACAGACTATAAGATTTCTATCTGCAAGGTTATTCACAGATGGTCCAAACATTGGATGTACACTGACAAACCGAATATCTTCTCTGTTTGCCTCCTCTATCATATCCACAATCTCTGCTTTTATAGATGAGATTTCAAATATCAACCCACTAGGTTTATTCTCAATCACCTCTGATATAACCTCTCTCATCTTATCAAGAGGTGCACAAATTGCAATAATATCATAATTATCAAAATTATCCGGTAATTCTTGAAAACTATTTGTGGATATTTTTGTATTTGGATCCTGTATATCGACTGAGTAACCAGATGATATCAGGAAGTTAACAAACCAATTTCCCATCTGGCCCTCTCCTCCGATAACAAGACAGTGTTTCTGATCTTCTTGTCTCGACTGTAGCTTAATATCAGATAACTGTGCATGTACTGATTGTGAGATTATTCTCTCAAATATATCTATCGAGAAATTCTCATCTATATCGAATTCATCTGCAAATCTTTTGATTCTTTCATATACATTCTTCTCTACCTGATAATTTCTAATGGGAATATTATTCTCTGTCTTCAATTTTCCAACTTTTCGGGCTAATTTTACTCTTTGTGCAATCAATGCCATTATTGAGTAGTCTATTCCTTTTATTCTTTCTCGATTGTTATCCAGTGTGTCTATAAATACTATCACTCACCGTTAGGTAATTTTATTTTATCAAAAACATATTTTAAATTAACTATTCTCACTATCATTCAAATCCTGTTAATTTCAATTATTACATATAATTGCAACTATTGATATTATTCAGTATTTGTCTATTAAGTGTATGTTTATTCGTATTTGTTTATTCAGTGTATGTTTATTCAGTGTATGTTTATTCGTATTTGTTTATTCAGTGTATATATCGTATTTGTTAATTTTGTACTTTGATTATCTGCTTCATTGATCTGTTCATATTGGATTGTTTGGCTGCATCATTGGTCAAAGATCCAGATAGAAATTCATCATATCCAAGAAGGTCTAGATACCCATGTCCCGATAGATTGAACAGTATAGTTTTATCCTCATCAATTGGTATCTTCTTTGCCTCTGTAATCGCCTGTGCAATGGCATGAGCACTTTCAGGTGCAGGTACAATTCCCTCAGCTCTGATGAATAACTGTGCAGCATTGAAGATATCCAACTGATTAAAAGATACTGCCTCCACGATATTGTGTTTCAAGAGAACTGATAGTGAAGGTGCAATACCATGATATCTCAATCCACCTGCATGAACTGGTGGTGGTACAAAATTAGATCCTATTGAATGCATTTTTAACAGTGGAGTCATCTTGGCCGAATCACCAAAATCATAGACTATCTCACCTCTGGTCATTTTAGGTGCAGCAGATGATTCCACTGCAATAAATCTGGTATCTGAATTGTGTTTTATCTTCTCACGAATAAATGGATAGCTAAGACCTGCAAAATTAGATCCACCACCCACACAAGCAATTATTATATCAGGATTGGTATCTATACTATTCATCTGTACTATTGCCTCCTCTCCTATCACAGATTGATGTATCAACACATGATTCAATACACTTCCTAGTGCATATTTTGCTCTATCACCAACTGCCCTCTCTATTGCCTCTCCAATAGCAATTCCAAGGCTACCCGGATGATCTGGATTATTCTTAAGTATTTCAGATCCAAATTTAGTAAGATTTGAGGGAGAAGAATGGACCACAGTGTTACTATTGAATAGTTGCATCATTGTCTTTCTGTGTGGTTTTGTTCTGTAGCTAATACCAACCATGAATACCTCAAGTGCGATATCAAAAAAAGAGGTTGCATATGATAATGCAGTTCCCCACTGCCCTGCTCCAGTCTCAGTAACTATTTTCTCAATTCCCTCTTTATGGTTATAATATGCCTGAGGAATTGCAGTATTGGTTTTATGACTACCACTTGGACTCACACCCTCATATTTGTAGAAAATCTTTGCACCTGTTTTGAGCAATTTCTCCAATCTATGTGCACGATAAATTGGTGTTGGCCTGAACCTTGAATATATCTGTCTAACAGTCTCTGGAATATCTATATATCTATTATTGGATACTTCCTGTCTGATCAGTTCCATCGGGAACAAAGGTGCAAGATCCTCTGGACCAATTGCCAGTTTAGTCTCTGGATTAAGTGGTGGTGACATTGGCTCTGGTAGATCCGGAGCTATGTTGTAATACCTTTTTGGTATATCTTCTTGTTGAAGTATTATTTTTTCATTTTTCATATATTATCACCTGAATAGCCCAGGTAATAATATCTCAGTACCTGGGCAACAGAATAATACTGAATAATATATTAACAGAATATATCTGCTGATATAGTTATCAATATTGCCACAGGTCTCGCCAATTGACAAGGTCTGAGTAATTAGAGTATAAGATAGTGGATAGATTATCCATGAATTGATTATTACAGAAAAATATAGACCAAAGGTCGATTAAATCCATTCCAAGTTATCAAAAACTCCATGTTGTATAGAGGATAGACACTTATAAGATTAATCTTTATCCACATTTTATAAGATGTAAAGAAATTGACTTTATACTGAATAAACAAATACTGAATAATATCGATAGTAAACAATACATCCTCTTTTTCTCAATTGATCAATCACCTGAATAGGTACAATTCAATTTTTCCATTTGAGATCCAGTTCTCTTATATTTTTCAAGTTCAAAAGAAAATCAGGTACTTTTTCAATCATATTTACTCTTATATTTCTAGATTTTGCAATTTCTCGATTGGTTCTGGAATTATACTGTTTCTATTATCTCTCAGATACAGTACACGAAATTCTGATAATTTCATTCCTGTCAAGTTTTCTGAATCGCTGGATAGGTTTTCAACCTAAGAATAGGAAATACAGTCAATGTGACAATGTTTGGGAAAATATATCTAAGGAAAGACTTGAATGGTTTCAACCTAAGAATAGGAAATACAGTCAATGTGACACACAACAACCCAGACATGGCCCAGCCAGAATTCAGAATGTTTCAACCTAAGAATAGGAAATACAGTCAATGTGACGCAACACTCCGGTAAAGGAATGGACCGGCAACAAATGTTTCAACCTAAGAATAGGAAATACAGTCAATGTGACTTGATGTAGTCGAAGGGTCTAAAACAATACTCATAAAGTTTCAACCTAAGAATAGGAAATACAGTCAATGTGACTGGTCAAATTGTGCGTGTTGCCATTGATTGTATCCTGCTGTTTCAACCTAAGAATAGGAAATACAGTCAATGTGACATAACCACTGCCCTCGTATCCATACATGTACTCAGTACGTTTCAACCTAAGAATAGGAAATACAGTCAATGTGCCAATGAGATTGAAGTTTCTGCACCTTTTGATTTTAAATCGTTTCAACCTAAGAATAGGAAATACAGTCAATGTGACATACTCAACAACTTGAAGATATATGGTAAAGATAAACTGTTTCAACCTAAGAATAGGAAATACAGTCAATGTGACTACTCAGAGGATTAACGCCCGACAAATTCCTTAGCAGTTTCAACCTAAGAATAGGAAATACAGTCAATGTGACGTGGTGATAAAATGAAATATACTAAAAAACAATGGATGTTTCAACCTAAGAATAGGAAATACAGTCAATGTGACTTTTTCTGCCTTTGGGTCTTCCTTTGCCCTGCTGTTGTTTCAACCTAAGAATAGGAAATACAGTCAATGTGACTATCCTTAGCATCATCTTCTGATGTGAAAATATGGTCTGTTTCAACCTAAGAATAGGAAATACAGTCAATGTGACGTAGAGAAAAATGGATCCATTATTAGAATAACTGGCGTGTTTCAACCTAAGAATAGGAAATACAGTCAATGTGACGTTGCCATTAGAGAACGTTCCGGAGCTTTGACTCCTATGTTTCAACCTAAGAATAGGAAATACAGTCAATGTGACGCAATATTTTCCATATCTATCCAAAAGAATAATCGTGTTTCAACCTAAGAATAGGAAATACAGTCAATGTGACTTCCACTACTCCTAAACAAGCAATTCGTTATGTAGAAGTTTCAACCTAAGAATAGGAAATACAGTCAATGTGACGAATTGAAACAATATTATTTACCAATCTAGGAGTCTATGTTTCAACCTAAGAATAGGAAATACAGTCAATGTGACATGATGTTGTTAGTATTCTTGACGATATTGATTTCGGGTTTCAACCTAAGAATAGGAAATACAGTCAATGTGACTTACGGATCAGTAGAATATATCGTCTGGAGTGTTGACTAGTTTCAACCTAAGAATAGGAAATACAGTCAATGTGACGTACTGTGAATTTATGCTTAGGAAACTGTGATACTGCGTTTCAACCTAAGAATAGGAAATACAGTCAATGTGACAAGTAGAACAGAAATATGATGTAACCTTTGATCAGGAGTTTCAACCTAAGAATAGGAAATACAGTCAATGTGACTGAGATACTACCCGAAGATTGTGTACATAGTCCACAAGTTTCAACCTAAGAATAGGAAATACAGTCAATGTGACGAGAAATCAGATACAATATCTGTAAGATTTAACTCCAAGTTTCAACCTAAGAATAGGAAATACAGTCAATGTGACTTACGACCTCATCACTGGACCCTCCTATTGTTAGAGTCCTGTTTCAACCTAAGAATAGGAAATACAGTCAATGTGACGAATCTTCCAAACAATCTCGCGTATGGGCTTCATCAGTTTCAACCTAAGAATAGGAAATACAGTCAATGTGACATCTGTGATTGTTGATACAGCCGCCACAGGTGTCACGTTTCAACCTAAGAATAGGAAATACAGTCAATGTGACACACATTTTTTATTATGCAAAGATCAGGTTACCTGCTGTTTCAACCTAAGAATAGGAAATACAGTCAATGTGACTTATCTCAATTGATGTAAGGTTAAAATTTACCTGCACGTTTCAACCTAAGAATAGGAAATACAGTCAATGTGACATATTGTTCAAACATTGCATAACTTGATTATAATATGTTTCAACCTAAGAATAGGAAATACAGTCAATGTGACGTGGAACACGCTATCACGTCCGAGAGGATGATAATAGGTTTCAACCTAAGAATAGGAAATACAGTCAATGTGACTTGACGGTCAACTCACTCTTGAAGAAGCACAGATACTACTGTTTCAACCTAAGAATAGGAAATACAGTCAATGTGACAATGTAAAAAATGTCATAGGTCCTTCCCACGACTCAACGTTTCAACCTAAGAATAGGAAATACAGTCAATGTGACGTGGAGTTACTGAGGCTTCGAAGATAGTTGATTTGGAGTTTCAACCTAAGAATAGGAAATACAGTCAATGTGACGCATATTAAACAAAATAGACTTATCAAATCCAAGATTGTTTCAACCTAAGAATAGGAAATACAGTCAATGTGACATGGACTGCAAAACAGACTTTTGTTGAGGTTGATGCGTTTCAACCTAAGAATAGGAAATACAGTCAATGTGACGATAACTGCATATGATAAATACGGTGGAGAGACCCTGCGTTTCAACCTAAGAATAGGAAATACAGTCAATGTGACATATTATATTTACTCCGTATCATCGATGCTACGCATGTTTCAACCTAAGAATAGGAAATACAGTCAATGTGACAATCTTGCACTTGAATTTGATATAAGGAGTTTGATAGAAGTTTCAACCTAAGAATAGGAAATACAGTCAATGTGACACTGCAAATGGTTTTGGTGATTGGATCCCATTGCTTTATGTTTCAACCTAAGAATAGGAAATACAGTCAATGTGACAGTTTTTTGTGAACGACATTCATTACATATCTCAAACGTTTCAACCTAAGAATAGGAAATACAGTCAATGTGACAATAAAGGTTTAAATATTTAACTGTCTATAAAATATATGTTTCAACCTAAGAATAGGAAATACAGTCAATGTGACTGGATATATTTTACCATACTCAGCCCTCCTAATAAGTGTTTTTAGAATCACTCGGTGCAAAAAACACGATTATAAAATGATTGCACA
>JAJRQD010000171.1 GCA_024280435.1 archaeon
AGATGGATCTGTGTATGAGGTGGTTGCAGTGTTTGAGATTGTAGTCAACAGCTGATAGGATCCACCATTGAATGATCTGTATATTTTGTAATCAGTGAGTGAGGTACCCCCATCAGCTGCGGGTGCATTCCATGTGAGGTCTACCCTGCTCTCCTGATATGTTGCAGCCAGATTTCTTGGTGCAGATGGATTACCATAGAAATTAAATATAAAATCTCTTCTATTATCATGTATCCAGCCAGGATTATCAACAGTGGTATGATATGCGACCATTACAATAACCTGTGCTCCAGGCACTATTTCATTGTCCTGAACAGTGTCAAAAGTATTTAGCTTTCTTGTCCATTCAATTGTGGTGTATGTTGCATCCTGTGTACCATTGAATGATAATACATCCTGTTGTGCATCATAATCTGGTACTGCTACCCCAGCAGGTCCAGGATCACCAGTTGACCAGTAATCATCAAAGTATGTGACACCATTATCATCCACATAACCTGTGTATGTATCAAAATCCTTCATTGGATACATTGATGAATACCATGATATTCCAAGAGAAATCCATCCCAATCCTCGGAATTTCATTGCCATATACAGTGTATCACCAATGATCGAATATGAGAAGTAATAACTTCCCCACCTGACATTTGAATCATAATCATATTCACCAGGGGTTAAAATACCATCCATTATAATTGCATTGGTTTTAACAGGATTCTGTATAGGATTAAGAATATCTGAGGATATTATTGTTTCTCTTTTTTCTGAAACTGAAAATATATCATTATTTGTTACATTTATTGATGATAGTACAATAATAGTGGCAACAAAACAAGTTAGTGCATATTTTTTCATTTAAGAGTCTCCTTTTATTATAGAACATCATTCTATATATATAAATAATATAGTAATGTGACATTTAATTATTTTCTTTGTTTCGAATATCATAAAATAGTGCAAAGTTTGAATTATTGATACTCAATATACCGAAATATATTCGTTTTTACGAATAATATATCAGTTAAGAACATATCCAAAATTGATAATATTAAATAATATCTCAAATTACAGGATATTAAATATAGTAAAAATAAATACTATAAATTATATATTTAATTTAATGTATATTTAATTGAAATAATGATATATTAATGAAATAATTTTTTTCAATTCTAAGTCATTTAAATTAACATTAATAAATCAAAAAAAGTGTACTAGGTTCATACGTTAACAAATAAAACCAGATTATTATTATTAATCACACTATTAATGATAATGATCCCAGCATCCCAAGGTAAAACAGTACCAATTGTTGAGAATATTTTTACCACAGAACAGATTATTTCAGTAGATACTACCTGGGATGGTCAAGATATGTCTTTTAATAATGCATCTGTAATAATCACAAATGGAGCAACCTTAACAATTATTAATTCTAAACTGAATTTCCTAGATTTTATAAATTCAACACTTGAAGTCAGAGATGGGAAACTAATACTCAAAAGCTCATCTATAATCAATGGAGATAAATGCATCAGTGGTGCATCAAAAGGTTCAGTTTATATTGAGGATTCAATCATTGAGAATTGTAATGATGATAGTATTGAGTTAATAGGAAGTTATAATTTCACAATGTACAGATCAAGTGTAAATTCAGGTGCAGGACACGGAATCCAGTTAGAGGGATTATCTAATGTATATATAGAAGAGAGTATAGTTTATGATTTTGTGAAGAATGGGATTGCAGCAGATACAATTGCTAAATTTGAGATAAAAAATTTAACCATTTATGATACTGGAAATAGAGGTATGAGGGTTGAAGGAAATGGTGAAGCTTCTTTTGAAGAAATTGAGATCTACAATACTGGTGGAGATGGTCTGAGAAGTGATGTCAAAGATAGTGTAGCGATGAAAGATATATACATATATTCTGTTGGTGGTGATGGGTTACAGGTAGAGAAGGCTGATAAAGCTGATTTCAAAGATATTAGAATTGTGGATGCGAATGAAGATGGATTCAAAGTACAGAATGTGGATATACTCAATTTGGAGAATGTCGAGATTAAAAATTCTGGAAGTGATGGATTAGACACAGAATTTGTGATAGATGCAACTCTGAATAATGTAAATATCACAAATTCAGTTGATACAGGTTTTGAAATAGATGTTGTTGATAATTTATATATTGATAGTTCAAATATAAACAATAATGGATTAACAGGGCTACAATTTGTCAATGGTACAAAGATATCAATTTCAAAAACAAAGATCAATGAAAACAAAATGGGTATCTATATTCAATTATTAGATAATTTCTCTGCTGAATATTCAGATATCAGTAATAATGAAAAAGGTATAGAAGCAGTCAATGTTTCCTCAGCTGATTTACATTATTCTACAATAGTTAACAATAGAATATTCGGAATAAATGCAAGTGCAATTGGTGACGGTATTACGTTCAATGCAACCTACAATTACTGGGGTGTAGATGATAGTACTAAAATTGTGAATTATGGCTCTGTGGATGTCTCTCCTATTGTAGACAGTTCATTAATTGAATACAGTATCTCAGAGAATACTCCAATTTCAATTGCAATTATGTTATACACGATTGGAATAATTGGTATACCAGTATATTTCAGAAGAAAGAGGTGAATGTGTTTGAGGACTAGGCTAATAATAACAATCTCAATTCTACTCATCACAAGCATTGGATTTATCTCAATAGATGCTTCAAGTAATATAAAGAATGAAAACACCATTGTAAGTCAACAGATTAATTCAACCGTTATCTGGGAAAATTTAGATATATCCCAGACTGTATCAATAGATATTATCTCAGGTGGAAACTTAACTGTCATAAATTCAAAAATATCAATCTCTGGTACGGTTAATGGAATTATTATCAACACAGGATTTCTCAAGTTAATAGATTCAATTGTGGTGTTTGATGGTGTGGATCATGCAGTATTTGGTGTTACCACAGGACGAATTTTATTTGAGAATGCAACTGTGAGTTCTGTAAATGCAGATGCAGTACATCTGGAAGGAAACTACATCATTGATGTGAATAATTCAATTTTTGAGAATTCGGGTGATGATGGATTCCATATTGAGAACAATAATCTAGATTTTAATGTAACAAACAGTATTTTCAGGAATAATGGTGATGAGGGTTTTGATCTCAAGAATGTGAACTCAAATGTATTTCTGAAAAATGCAGATATTTATGGAAATCATGGTCATGGTATTAAAATAGTTACTTCTGGCAATTTTACTTTACTGGATTCATCTCTTGATGGTACAGGTAGTACTATTATTGATGATAACAGGGGTATTGCAATTGAAGACTCACAGTCTTTTGTAGCAAATAATATATCAATTACTAACTTTCCAAATGATGGTATAAAAGCCAAACGAACACATGCTAGGATAAACAATTTTAATATTTACAATGTGGGTGATGAGGGCATTGAATTTGAGGCGGGTATATCTGATAAATTATTTGAGATCACAGATGGGACCATTGAGAAAGCATATGGAGGTGATGGAATCAAGTTGGAACAGATTAAAGGTACTATATTGATTAATAATGTAAATGTGATATCATCTGCTGATGATGGTATTCAAGCAACGGGTGCTAACAATACAATACAAATAATTAACACTTATGTTGATGGTTCAGCTGAGGATGGATTTGAGATCGACTCAACCCGATTAATTACTTTCGATAATGTGACATCTGTGAGAAATACAGAGAATGGATTCAAATTCAAAAATTTGGAATATATTGATATGAAAGATACTACTGCATCAAATAATAAATTTTCAGGTATAGATGCATTGAATATCATGGGAATAAACATGACTGATATTGATGTCAGAAATAATATTCTCCATGGGTTAGTAGTACTTAATTCAACTTCTGTAATAATAAATTCATCTAATTTCACTGAGAATAGAGCAACAAATTCACAGACTGACGGTATAGATATGGATAATATTGAAAGTTATAATATATCAAATAGTTTATTCTCCAAAAATTCAGGAGAAGGAATTAAGATAAGTAATTCAGTGGGTTATATCTCAAGTAATGATATCTCATACAATGAATTGAACGGTATTAGTATCGGTGGATCATCCAATTTTACAATTCAGAACAATACTATAACTAACAATATTCAGAATGGAATCAAGGTGGTAAACAATAGCTATGGGTTAATTAACTATAATTCATTTACAGGAAACAAATTATATGGATTATTTGTGGATATTGGAGAAGGATTGATTATCAATGCAGATTCTAACTATTGGGGCTCTGATGAGGGACCTTATTACCAGAAAGCAGGTGATGGAACAAGAGACGGGATCTATGGTTCGGTGGTTATCAACAATATACTTTCTGAGAATGGTGCAGTGATAGGATATACACCACCGAAAGAGATAGATTTCAAAGTATTATTTATTATTATATTATCTGTGATCGTTGTCATTCTATTGCTAGCATTTGCATTTCAGATGTACAGAAATAAACAGTGGAGAAAAGAGACAAAACCTTTTGCACTTTTATACATCAACATGGCAGGTATACCGTTATTAGAACACAGGTTCAATAAAAATATTTATGATTCTGCTCTGATCTCAGGATTTATCACTGCAATCAATAGTTTCAGTGTAGAAGATATGGAGAATATCAAGAATGAGATACTTGTTGATACAAGAGAAATCCAAGGAAAGGGTTATTCTATAATACTGAATATGGTTCAAAGAAGTCTGGTAGCTCTTGTGGTAACAAAATCAAATAGCCTTGTTAAGAAATCAATGAGTAATTTTACAATTGAATTATTGAATCATGTTAAACAGATGGAAGGTATTGATCTTGATGAGAAAATAGAGGTAATGGATATAACTATATTTGAAAATATGGTAAATAAATATTTTGTAGAGTTTATTGAGTGATATGTAATTCTCTTTGCACAATACATATAATTTTGAATGTAATTAGTAAAAATAGAAGTGATATAATTTTTGAATAAAGAACTTGATAACAGTATTTTTGGGATAAATCATGGTAAAATCCTGTCTACAGAAGTAATTCAAGGGATGAGGCAATTTATTGATGAATTAACTATATTATATCCAAGAATGATATCATCAAGTATCAGTGAAATTGAGAAATTAATTGAACCTGATGAGAAATTAAATCAATTCAGTATTGATCTGTTTAAAAAAGGTAAAGATGCATTACATATTCTTAAAGTTACAATTAATGAAAATTTATTCGTGGCAAAAATATATGATTTCAGACTGAAAGATATTTTACACTATATACTATCAATTAATTCATTTCTTGGTAAGATGCCTGGTGTAATTAATCTTGAAAATAATGAGAGTTTATCTTTACATCCATTGGATGTATATGCATTTTCCAATTTCATTGTTGATGGTAGAGGATACACTGTTATTTTTCAGGAATTAAGTAATGGTAAATTGTATTCTGATTTTATTAAAGAATACAGGCCAAAAATCAATTTATTATACCATGCAAGACAATTTACAGAAAAAAATGGTTTTATTTTTGATTTTATGCCTGATAATTTCAGATTGGATTATAATATAGAGAAGCATATCTATACACTAGATTATCTTGATATATTCTATTTTATGGACCCTGGCATTTCACAAGATGCAAAAGATCTGGCAAACAGGATAATTAACAATGATTTGAGTGAGACAGGTATAATTGTTAAATTGAACTGATATTATTCATTCATACGATCCATATTAAGCATTTTTACAAGATCAAGACTAGCATCAATCTCATCAGCAGGTAATATATTATCCTCTATTAATATGTCTCTGATATTTTTCCCTGTATTATGTGCTTTTTTTGCAATTTTAGCAGCAAGGTCATAACCTATATCAGGATGTTTTGTCAATGCTGTGACTAGCATCAATGAAGATTTTATAATCTCAGCGATCCTTTTTTTATTTACCTCAAGTCCATCAATTGCTCTTGTTGCAAATGAATTCATGGCATTGGATAGGATTTCAATTGATTCTAGTAGATTACTTATTATCACCGGTTTCATCAGATTAAGCTCCATATATCCCATTTGTGCACCAATACTTATTGCAGCATCATTTCCAATTACCTGTGCTGCAACCTGAATAACCATCTCATTCTGTGTAGGATTGATTTTTCCAGGCATGATTGAGGACCCAGGTTCATTTGCAGGTAGGATCAATTCACCAAGACCTGCTCTTGGGCCTGATGCCATCCATCTTATATCATTGGCAATTTTCATCAGACTGACTGCAAGGGTTCTTAGACTTCCTGAGACTGAGAGCAAACTATCTTTGGAAGCAATTAGTGCAAATTTATTCTCCTTTGATGAGAATTCTATACCAGTGAGCTTACTCAATTCCGCACAAACCAATCTATCAAAATCATGAGGTGCATTCAATCCAGTACCAACAGCAGTACCACCTATTGCCAGATTTTTTAACTGTTCTGAAGTATTGATTATGTGTGATCTTGCCATTCTCAACTGTGCAATATATCCTGAAAACTCTTGCCCAACAGTTATCGGTACAGCATCTTGAAGATGAGTTCTACCAATTTTGATTATCTCCCAAAACTCTTTTTGTTTAGTTGTTAAAGAGTTTATTATCTTATCAATACTAGGAATTAACTTGTTATTGATTTTTACAAGTGTGGATAGATGCATTGCAGTTGGAAATACATCATTGGAGCTTTGACTCCTGTTCACATGATCATTTGGGTGAACGGGTATTTTACTACCAATCTCTCCACCAAGTATCTGTATTGCAATATTGGAGATAACCTCATTGACATTCATATTTGTCTGTGTTCCAGAACCTGTTTGATAGATATCTAGAGGAAATTGATCTTTATAATTTCCTTTCAGTATATTTTCACATGCTTTGGATATAGCCTGATAAATATCATCATCGATTAATTTTAGTGAATGATTAACTTTTGCAGCTGCTAATTTTATCTCAATCAATGCATAAATAAATTCAATTGGGAATTTTCTATCAGATATTTGAAAATTTGATAAGCTACGCTGTGTCTGTGCACCCCACAAATTATTGGAAGATACCTCTACCTCACCCATGGAATCAGTTTCTATACGATTATTCATATTATTATTGAAGATAGATAGATAATAATTATTCCTCTAGTACTACAACAAATTCAAAATAAATTTAATATACACCTCCAATAACACAATATTAATGATATATATTTATCATAAACACAATGGTAAAAGTAGAGTATTACAATACATCCATTGGTGAGATCACCATAGCGTGTGAAATTCACAACTTAAAATTTGTATGTGTAGATAATATACAATTTATAGCATATAATTATTGTTATTGTGAGGAATATGCAAAATAGATAATTATTATTCGAAATTCAATTAAAATATCAATTAATTGTAATAGATTATCATTTCGAATAAAAAAGTTAGTTGTCTTTATAAATAAGAAAATAAGCAACTCTTCTATGATTGATGAACGCAATAGCGTTATTGATAGAATAAAAATATCTAAAAATGGAAGGATTACAATTCCTAAAAAATATAGAGAGGCACTTAAATTAAGTAAAGGTACAACACTTAATATTTACAAGGATGGAGAGTATATTGTCATTAAAAAAGAGAATACATGTAAATTGACTGATATTTTAAATTATACAAAATCACTGGTCAATCAGATTGAAGAATAATATTTAAAAAGCACCTCAAGGACAATATTTAATTAATTTACTGAATTAGACTGTATTATGAATAATTCAACAGATGTTGTTGATATAACAAGTAAACTAGTTTCTTATGATACGACAATAAATCCAAATTACAATGTTTTTCCAAATAAAGAAATAGTTGAATATGTTCACTCATTTGCTCAGGAATATAATTTCAATATACTTGATCTTGATGATTGTAAATGGGGAAATACAGACCAAGCAATCTATCCCAGTGTAATCTATAAAGAGGGAGAGAATAAATCACCTGTGATTTTATTTCTAGGGCATCTTGATGTGGTACCTGTTTCACCAGATGAACAATGGAACACAGCTCCTTTCAAAGCAGAGATTATCGAAGATTGTCTATTTGCAAGAGGTTCCTCAGATATGAAAAGTGCGGATGCTGCTTTCATGGCAGCCTTTGCAAATAGAGAGATAAAGAACGGAACGGTGATAATCGCCTTCTCAAATGACGAGGAAGTAGGTGGAATGGCATCTATGCCAATTATACTGGAGAAATTAAAAGAAAACAATTTATTACCTGATTTTGTTATTAATGGAGAGCCTAGTTCCAAGCCAATTGTTGTTACCAGAAGACGTGGTGCACTTTGGCTCAGATTTAGTTTCCCAATAGATAAGAAGGAAACATTTGGGAAAATACAGAGAAAGGTGTTCAAATCATTCCAGGGAGACGGTTCTGATACCTTACACAGTGCTCAGTATATTTTTGGTGTGGATTCTCATGCCATGATTACAGCTGCCAAGAAATCATGGGGTAATTTAATTACTGATCTAAACAGTTCATCAATCAAAAATAATTCAGTTCCATCCATTGTCAGTATGGAATATGTGGAAGAAGGTGAAAAAAGCATTGACAAAGTGAGTTATTTTGCTAATATAAGTAAATTCATGAATGCGCTTGCATCAATTGGCTCATTGAATTGGCCACTGGCACCGAGTAAATATGGAATAAGTGTATGTCCAAATTTATTTGAAAAAAATGAGACCACCGCATCTTTCACTTTCGATATCAGAGCTATGTTTAGAGATAAAAACGGAGCAGAAGATACAGTGGATATGTTATATAATCATTTCAGAAGGTTCATACCTGATATAAAAATCAGTATAGAGGCATCTATTAATCCGGTAAATGTGGATCCAGAACACTATCTTTCTCAAACTGTGAAACAGGTTGCTGAGGAAAATGGACTGAATATACTTGCAGTTGGAGAGAAACTGGGTGGAGCATCAGATACAAGATATTTCACAGATATCGACATTCCCGGAGTGGAGCTAGGAATACAGGGTTCAAATGAACATGGTCCAAATGAATGCAGCTCAATCGCATCTATGAGACAATTAACAAAGATTTATTCTGATATTTTCGACAGATTAGTTTCAGATAGTGTTTGATTGCATGAAATAAAATTCACACAACATATTCATCTCTCAAGATTACGTATTTCTTTGTAAAAATGTACTTGGGATTTAATTTCGTCAATCCATTTAATTAGCAGTTTAATTGTATTGAATTACAATCTAGTCCTGCAATTATATTTTGATACAACATATTAGAAGAAAAAAGGATTGAGAATTGAAATAAAATAAGTAATGACTTTTTCTGTGAAAAAAAAGATGAAATTATTCTACTCAAATAATTAATTTTAGTTCAATTTCTCGAAATACAAAAGATATATAATAGAGAGTTTTACTTATACGATATGGCATCCCCATTTGATAACATATCAGACATCACCTCCCTAGGATTGAGTACCTCATCAATATCTGCATTGTTTTTATCAGTATATAACTGGTTAAAAGCAAGAAGTGGAGCCTCACTAAAACTTACAGAGAGTTTTAGATTTGGTATATTCACATATCAAAGTGGTAGAAAACACATGTATTTTCCACTAGATGTAATGAATACTGGAAACAGAATTGGAAAGATTGATGATATCAAATATGAATTTGTATCAGCTGATGGCAAAAAAATAGAGCTTGTACCCACAAGAAGAGTGAGAGTTGGATCTACTGAACAACTCACACCCAAGAATTTCGAGGAAATACTTCCAACCCTACCTGTTTTCTGTCCTCCAGATGAGGGTATCTCGGAGATATTTGAATACTACGAAGAGAGTAAAGATGGTGAGATCATTCAGTTTGATACTGAGTACAAATGTAGAGTATCAATCAGATATGATGGTAATAAAAAACAATCATTTGATTTCAAGATCTCAATAACTGAACAAGAGTGGAATACTTCCGGTCACAGTATAAAATGGATTAATTTCATTAAATAATAAACATTATAATTTTTGACAAACAATCATAACCCTATCCAATTTTTCAGGATCGGGTATGTTAGCACTTAGATTATTTGGATCATAATATTTCACATTTTTGAACCCTACTTTGATTAATAATTTATTTATATCTTCAATACTGAATACTGTGTTATACATCACCTCCTCAAATCTGTTATAGCATTGTTTATCTTCCGAATAGAACCCAATTACCTTTGTGAATGCTCTTTTCTGCTGATTTGAGTATTTACCATACATCACGATCATAAGATCATCTGTCTCATCTATATCAATAAAATCCCATTCCTTCAAATTTCTCAATGTGTTAAGATCAAAAATAAAATAAGCATCTTTGATAAGTGAATCAAATACAGAACTGAATATCTTATTCAATTCATCTGTATTCAAAAAATGATTAAGTGAATCAAAGGTGGAGATGACCAATCCAAGACCATTAATATTGAAATCTCTTGCATCTGCATGAATTGTTCTGAAATTATTGAATTCATTATTTTTATATCTTGCAATTCTCAACATATTCTCTGATTGATCCAATCCAATCACGTCATAATTATTTTTTAGAAATATATTTGCTAATCGTCCAGTCCCACAGCACAAATCAAGTATTTTTTTTGATTTTATGTTAACATCACAGAATTTAATCAATCCAGGTGCAAGATCATCTATATACTCTGTCCAGTACTTATCATATACTCTTGAAAATATATTACCATAGATATTGATGCTCATATTCTTTGATTCAAGTATAAAATAAAAGTAGTTATTGATTAAGATACAAATAAATTATGGTATTTACTCAAACTCCGTTGTGAGAGATTTACAATCAGTTGTGCAAAATTGTACAATTGATTTACTCAATTCCCAGAATTACTTCAGGGTTCTTCATGCTTCACTGATATTGCCCTCTTCATCTGCTGTTCCACTATCAAAGATAATGGTTTGGC
>JAJRQD010000172.1 GCA_024280435.1 archaeon
AATAATATAGGTCCTGCACTTGAGGCAAAGGAGGCACTTGAGGTTCTTGAGGGTAAGGGTCCGAATTCAGTGATTGAGAAATCAATAGAATTGGCTGGAATATTACTTGAGATGGCAGGATTGAGTTCCAAGGGAAATGGTACACAACTGGCACATGAATATATAAAAATGGAAAAGCATTGAGAAAGTTCCAGAATATCATTGAGATACAGGGTGGAGAAAAGGATATGACATCTGAAAAAATAGTGCTTGGAGATCAGAGAATTGGGATCAAAGCACAGAAAGATGGTTATATTACAATGATAAATAATCATAATATCAAAAGAATACTATCTGCTGCTGGCTGTCCTAGAGATCATCTTGGTGGAATGACACTGCACAGAAAGGTTGGAGAGTTTGTTCATTCTGGTACTACGTTATATACCATCTATACCAGCAGTGATAGTAAATTATCTGCTGCTTTACAAGTGGCACGAGTACACAATCCATTCACGATTGAAGGAATGATTATTTCCAGAATTTCGTCAATAACTGAGAAGAATATTTGAATAGCAGGTCTAATTGTAACAATCTCTTTAAAATAAATACTTTGTAAATAAAAATATGATTGATGAGATCAGTCTACCTGCTAATATTGATTTTTATGATGAGATTGAAGATACTGATTTTTTATCCTTGGATAGACTAGCTGAATTATTATCTGCTTCATTAATTTCTGAGAAAATAAAGAATGATACACTTGTAATTATCAATGATGCCCATCGTGCAACTCCTAGTTATATAATACTTGATATTTTATCCAAAATGGATCATAGGATCACCGATATAATTATAGCAACAGGTACTCACAATACACCAGATGAAGGTGAATTGGAGGATCTGATAAGAGGCACTGATAAGAAATTGGCTGCGAATGTGCATATCCATGATTGTATGGCAGGGATGGATTATTATGGTAAAACAGAGAGACAAACAGAGGTAAAACTCAATCCTATTGTCAATAAATTCAGGCATATACTGGTTATAAATTCAGTTGAACCACATTATTTTGCAGGCTGGACTGGAGGAGTGAAATCTCTTATTCCTGGATTGGCAGCCAAATCCACAGTTGCTAAGAACCATGCATGGGCACTTCATGAGAATAGTGGGCCAACTCTGGTGGACAGAAATCCATTGCAACTGGATCTGTGGGAGGGGTTCTCATTTATTGAGCAGAAAGGTATTGAGGTATCTGCAATCCAGATAATCAATCAGGGAAAGAATATAATTAATATTTCCTGTGGTGGGTTAAGAGATGCATTCAAAGGGGCAATCTCAATTGCAGAGAAAATATATGTGAACAAGATTTCAGAAAAGTATGATGTGATTGTCTCATTTGTGCAGAGACCGCTTAACAGGTCATTGTATCAGGCACAGAAAGGAATTGAGAATACAAGACAGGCTTTGAAAAAAGGTGGAACTATGGTTTTAGTTGCAGAATGTCCAGAGGGTATAGGCAATACCACATTTTCAATACCATCTCCACTTATTCCACACCTCAGAAGGTAATAGATTCATTATCACTTGAGCGATATAATTTTGGGGATCACAAAGCGGTTAAATTTGCAACTATGGCCCGAGATAATGAATTATTCATTGTTAGTGATGGATTATCTATCTCAGAAACAAAAAAAGTATTTGCAAAAAATATATCCATACCTGATCTTGAAGATTTGTTGATGGAGAAATCTAATGAGGGCAAATCAATTGCTATTGTAATGAATGGTGCCATGATAACTTTAACAATGGAATAATTATTTTTTCATAAATATATAATTGTCTTTTTCCCATAATACATCTGCACTGGCATCTCTGTGCAGTAACAATCCAGTTTCATTCTTATCCAGTGTTTCTGGTACTCCATCAAATATGTATATTCTCTGTGCATTTGCTAGCAGAAATTCCACATTCTCTGCTCTGATAACGGATACCTGTTTGTACAGTCTTTTACTTGATGCAATCTCCTGTACCTGTCTGAGGATCCCTTCTGAAGAGTTGATAATAATCAGATCACGATTTGTTTCTGGAAGATATTTCATGAATAACACAGGTGATCCTATGATAATTAAAGGCTCTTCAGATGATTCAACATATTCTCTAACGTATCTGCTAAAGGCAATCATGAAATCTCCTCTTACCTTCTCATCTATTTGAGGTGGGAATCCTGTGATTGGGTGATCAAGAAAGATCATCTCCTCATCGGAATTCTCTCTGTCTAGTCTGAATACTTCTTCCTGTACATACCAATTATGATCATTCTGACAAGTCACAGTACCTGTTGCAATTCTCTCATCAGTAAAATCTGCATCCAGTTTCCATAAACGTGATGCTTTACAGATAGGACACAGTACTGTATCAATATATTTCATTAACATTTACAAATCAGAATTCATATATTCAATGATATAGTTTTGTCTATGTACTCAATTTTGTGTATCAATCTCATTACATTTTTTTATATCCAAACAAGTAGTGCTGTATGACCTACACAACAACACATCTGGGTGTATCTACCTTACTGTTATACTCATTGATCCCTAGAACTAGAAAAAAGTATCTCCGGGAAAATCCCAAAATATTTTTTTTACTATCTCTTGGTTCTATTTTTCCAGATCTTGATCTGTTCATCGGAGGTCATAGATATGCATCCCATTCGATACTCACCCCTATATTATTCACTTTGATAGTATCTCTGATCAGATTCAAAAACACAGATACCCGGTTCAATCTGCAATTTTTTGGTATGATGTGGTTCACACATATGATCTTTGATCTCACATTTGGTCCTATGGCTCTATTCTGGCCGATTGATAATAGGTTCTATGATGCAAATATGGGTGTAGCATTTAATCTGGAGGGAAATGCATTTCTACCTATCACAATCAAAGGCCTGTTCATACAGCTAATTGCATCAGATCCAAGTACTGGAAGTACTGTATATTTTGTTAACTGGAGTGCTGAGGAGAGAATTGCATACTTTGGAAGCAATATACTGCTGTGGCCCATTGAGAATTTCAATACACAGGCAGTGATATTTCTATGGTATATCTATTTTGTAGTTAAACCAATGATCTCTTATCTCATAAAAAATAAAATGAAAGATAGAGATATTGGACCTGAGAATAAGTTAGTACTGGTTAAATCTAGAATATTAAACATATATAACAGCCGTAATGATTGGTTCACCATCTCACTACTGATCACACTGATAGTATTGAGTATATTTGCAGGACCTAGGTATGGTAAAACATGGATTGACACAGAAGATGGTGAAGAGGCATTGTGGTCTCTTAGTGAGACACATAATGTGATCACACTGAAAACATATCAAGTTCCATCTTATTCAAATTTCACTCTGAATGCATCAATCCCCAGTTCTGAGGTGGCTTTTGATATATTTGTAGTGGAGATAGAAATAGATAGAGCTGAGACAATCATCAGTGATGTAAACACTATCAATAATAAACTGAAGGATGGAAATATCACACAGCTTGAATTTTTCAATCAATATACTGTATATATTGCAGATAAAATTTCAGATACTCAAGAAGTTAATGAGAACAGCTCTGCTCAATGGTCATTCTCAGCGGATAATAATATTACATTGCTGATTGGATTATACAGCTGGGATTTCGATGCTTCATTCATAAAAAGGGTGAAATTACAGGCAGAATGGGAGATAGAGAGATTATCACAATTCTATGCTGGTATATACTCTGCAATGTTTTTTTCAGCTTTACTAGTTACAATTTTGATAAAAAAGAGAGAATTGACCTAATATAATGATAAAACAGGTCAAAACACCTTGATTATTGATAAAATAATAAATAAACTAGGACACATGTCCATTTATGACATTTAATGTTGTTCAGGCTAACATGCTTGATAAAATCCGGCCTAGTGGTATCAGAAAGATGTTTCAAAGAGCTTCCGGACTGGAAGGTGTAATCTCTCTTGGTATTGGGGCACCTGATCTACAACCACCACAGGAATTGCTTGATACAGTGAAAAATCTGCTAGATAAGAGGTCTCATGCCTATACATTGAATAATGGTGTACCTGAGCTACATATCAAGATAAAAGAGCAGTATAAACGAGAATATAATCTGGACTTCTCTGATAATTCTGTGATAATAGGAGCTGGTGCAACACAACTGATGTATGGTGCAATATTTGCATACAATAACCCGGGAGATGAGGTGATAGTTCCAGATCCAGGTTTTGTTTATTATCCCACAATTCCATTGATGGCAGGTGCAAATATTCATCCAATCCCACTTGATGATGAATTTCAATTCTCACCTGATCTGATAAATGAGAAGGTGAACAAGAAAACTAAGATGCTGATAATCAATACTCCTGGCAATCCCACTGGAACTGTATTGAATGAGAAATCAATCAAGGGTATAGCAGAGATTGCAATTGATAATGATATTGTTATTTTAAGTGATGAAGTATATGAATTCATGACCTTTGATGGTAAAAAACATATTCCAATGGCAAAATATGCACCAGAAAATACCATCACCCTAAATTCCTTCTCGAAGACATACTGTGTACCGGGCTGGAGATTAGGTTATGCAACTGGAACCAATGAGATCATGGAACCACTTGCCAAAATTCATGCATTCATGGTTGCAAACGCCCCATCATTATCACAACATGCAATTGGTAAATTCATGGGTAGTGATGCAGATCAGCAGTTCAGAGATAATTTAAGGGATACTATGCAGAATAGAAGGGATGTGGTTGTCAAAGAGTTCTCCAAAATTCCAGGAGTAACAATACCTGAGATTTCAGGTTCATTCTATGCATTTCCTAAAATCAATTCTGAATACTATCAATCTGATAATCCGGGTTACGAATTTGCAGAGGATATTTTTGAAAACGCAAAGGTAGTAACTGTTGCAGCATCTGAATTTGGCGATACTCGTCATGACCATTTCAGAATATCATTTGGAAGTGCAGACACAGATACTATTACAGAAGCAACAGAAAGAATAATAAGTTTTGTAGAATCCAAATAATCATTTTATGTTTTATTTAAATATAATAAACATTATTAGCATAGTAAACACTTGTATCATCTTGTTTGTACCTAAAAATTTTAAATTGTGAAATTAATCCCCACGC
>JAJRQD010000173.1 GCA_024280435.1 archaeon
TATAAATTTGTAAGGTGATGGAAAAGATAAATTATATCTATACTTCAGATAGTTTACTCAGAATATTATAATACATACCAGCAGCAATCTCAGATGATCTTATATCATTACTATATGAACGAATTCTGAATCTGAATTCAATACCATTCTCAGGAGCTCTGATCAGATCATTTCCTTTTAATTTCATCCTCAGAATTAATAGATCATTGTGAAGAAATGCAGTTCTGATATTATCATACGGTATTATCACCAGTTCCTCACCTCTGAACATTGTAGATCTGAAAATAAATCTAAATAAAGTAAAAATACCCGCAACAGCTGGAAGAGCCTCTGGTGTTGATATTACAAAATTCAAACTGATACTGATAAAATTTAGGGATGGAAATTTAACGAAGAAATTATCTATTACAAGTTTTAGTTCAGTGAAATCAACTGCAAATGAGAATGCCACCAATATTGGTAATAGATTGGGTAACATTGGTTTTAACCCTTTTAATAATTCAAATGGTAGTTTTAGATACTGATACAGATACTTGAAAAGTAAGATTATTTTATTAGAAGGTCTTACAAATGCGATTAATGGAATAAAAGCACCTAAAGATAGACCGAATAAACTGAATTTACGTTTTGCAATGACTATTCTGTCTTCAGTCATGATAATTCGTTTGGATCGTGTGACATTTGATCTTATTTTCCAATTTGATCTTGCAATTCTACCACCAGTAACAACCAGTATTCTCTCATCCTCGTTCTTCAATGATTTTTTCCAGCTAGTAATTTTATCCTCTTTTATTTTCCCAATATCAAATAACTGATCCTCATAATCTATTATCTCTTGACTGAAAATCGAGATGAGTAATGGTTTAATATAATTTATTCTTGATAATTGAGATTTTAATCGCCTATTTTCATCAAAAATCGATTTTGGAAATTTCTTAACTGTGATCTCGGGTATAATAAATTCATTACTATTGAGATCAAACAGATATATCCATTTCTTTGTTTTTGCCTGATTGTAATAGAATTGTTTTTGAAGCTCATTTATCTCTTTAATATCCATAGTAATTGATTTAATCAGTAAAATTAGTTTTTTCTCGTTTTTTATATTATCTTCAAGTACTGAGGTCAATTCTTGCTTATCTTTAATACTCTCAATCATGCTTATATCAAAATCATAGGTTATACCAACTATATTTCCAGAATATAATTCTTCTTGTATTTTACTGAATCTGGAATAATTCCATAGATCATGATCTGACAGATCTTTATAATTTCTATCCAGTTTCTTGAATAATCGCATGATTCGATTAAATAATCAACTATAATTAAAATTTGATTTATATGATCATTTTTAAATTTGATAAGAATTTGTCGTTTGTGATTATTAGTTGATATTAATTCAATAAACTATCAGTTTTTTCTTCTTCTGATTACAAGGGTGATAAATGATACTGCAAAGATAGAGTAAACTAGTTCAAATCCAGGTAGATTTAATCCAGGTGCTGCTTCAGAGCTGCTATTTGCAGGTGTTGAGCTGGTATCATTTACAGAACCATGATCATATGTATCATCTTCCTGTGCAGATAGGTATAGATTTGGGTGTTCTTCTAGGAACATTGATCTATCATATGATAGATAAATATCAATATCAGTATTCTCTGTTGTTGTAACACCATTATTATCAGTGAAACTGTCTATGATAGTTAATTGTAGTGACATATCAAAATATGTTTCATATACAAGTAGTGCACCTGTATCTGCATCATAGTAGAAAGCATCTGTACTGAAAACATCCAATACATAATCTGCATCAACTCCTGGGCCATCAGGTATATTCAGAAAAGTAGTACCTGTTGTTTGTAAACTATAATCCTGTGAGTATTGTTGTACATTAAACCAAGTCATATCAAATCCATTGATAGTAAGCTGTTCAGTTGCATTAAGATCAATATGAAATGCAGTATCATTGACAGGACCATTTTTATTCAGTTGATTTGGTATTCCCATATTCAATTCACCTTCAAATATTCTCCAAAAATCTATCCATTTGAATTCTTCAAAGAAATGTACTATTTCCTCATCTGCACTGGTTTCAAACAGCATATGATTCGCATCAATTCTAGCATCTTCATAATTATAATTGGATGTATCATCATTTAACAGTACTCCATTCTCAGTTCTTGTGAAATCTTTAGTACTAGAACCTTCTATGTTCTCCATATCATAGACTACTGCTTCAAAGAAGGTTGGTTGATGGTGATAAACATCAAAAGTCATATTTCCATATCCTTCATTAAAATTATTTTTGTTTTCAGTTTCTTCCCAATTGAATGAACCACCCATACTACCTGTGGTATATCTATTGAATGAACTCTCACTCCAGGATTCTACTGAATAGAATAAAAAGTCTCCTTCCTCAATACGATTGGATCCAGAGGATACGGGTCTGGATGCACCATAAAATGCATTGGACCCATCAATTGTGACATTATGAGTTTTAAATACATCAAAATTCTTAGATCCCTCTAATGAAATCTGTGTCATATAATCATGTGGATCTTCAAATGAATCTGCGGTGTAATTATAATAGAGATAATATTCTGAACCTTCATTTGCCTCTAATAGAGCACCATTAGCCTGATCGAATACATATTCACTCCATTTGTATATTTCTAGATTATAGGTGATATTTACATTAACCCAAAATCCTTCAAAATCCATACTTCCTTCTAATGACATTGTGGTATTGCTATAAAATTCAGAGTATACTGTTTGAGTATTGAGTGTATGTGTTATACTATTGATATCATACATCATCATACCCTGTGTAACCTCTCTATAATCTAGTGGTATCTCACCTGAGAAATTGCCAAGATCCATATTATACCACCACCACCAATCAAAATATGAGAAATCAGAAACCATATCATCAAATTGTAAGAGATAAGTAGCATTTGATACTGAGGGCATTACATTATCTTTGTCATTATCATCATATCGCATACCGGTAAGATCTTCCTGAGGTCCCACATTGTAAGTCCAACCA